>JAFGHN010000087.1 GCA_016930115.1 Spirochaetales bacterium
GCAAGCTGGAAATTGCCGCCGATGTGCATGTGTTTGGCCATGGCTTACTCCTCAGTACTAGTCGAACGCTTCAATAACGCCGGTTCGCCTCTTGAGACATCGGGCGGACAAACCGTTAAGCTCCATCCCGGCAAAATGGATCGGTTTTCATACGATATCACAAAAGGATTCTTTCCGGCAAACGCGCTACCGCATGGTGACCTGCCATGACTTGGCACTATTCTGTATAATAACAGAAGAGCCACACCGGGTGCCGTCGGGAACGTGCACGGAGCCGCTATGTAGCAGATCCCGCCGGCGACCCGCCCAACGAGGAGTAACGCATGGTCGATTTGTCTGATCACTCCTTTCCGACTCCCTCTCCGCGAGTTGCCGATGCCGATCGGGAGGTGGTCGTCACGCGGTTGCAGGAAGCGGCCGCGGATGGTCGTCTTGACCTTTCGGAACTTGAGGAGAGACTTGATGCAGTTTATTCGGCAAGGACACGTGCGGATCTCGACGCGCTGACGGCCGATCTGCCAATCGTGCATGCTCCGAATATTCCCGATTTGCAGCTCAAGACGAAATCCGGTTCATTGCGGAAGAATGGCTACTGGCAGGTTCCGTCGAGAATCAGCGCCGAATGTGTATCGGGCTCGATCAAACTTGATTTTACGGAAGCGGAATGTTTTCATCGCGAGGTGATTGTAGAAGTCAGCGCAAAATCCGGCTCGGTGGTGTTTGTGGTTCCTCATGGATGGGCGGTCGATCTCGACCATGCATCCGCGACGAGCGGGAGCGTCGTAAACAAGATTCATGAGCGCCCACGGTCCGGCGTTCCGCTGCTTCGAGTCGGCGGCACGGTGACCTCCGGTGTGATAAAGGCACGCTACCCGCGGCGGAGCTTTCGAGTTTGGCTGGCGGATCTGCTGTCGCGAATCAGCTCGAAATAAGAGCCCTCCTTGAGCGTTTCGATCGTTGGCGGCGAAATAGACGCGGCTGATGCAGCCGATAGGTCGCGGCCAACAATGACGAAACTCACAGGGAAATGAAAGGCAAACCCTGCAAAGCTTTCGCCGACCCCACAGGGCCTGCACGATAACTCACTTCTGTGACGCACCCTCCGGTATCATCTGATGCTCAATCTGCGTCGGCAACCTCACCCGTTGTGAAGCATCCAGTATCTCCAAGGACAATAGACTGCCCGCCTCATCATAATCCAGAATCACCCCCGGCTTGTCCGATAAATTGTGACAACCTCTGCCGGTCGCCGGTCAACGTTCACAAATACCCGCCGCACCTCCGCCGCCAGCTCTGGTGTACATTATTGCGTTTTGCGTCGCACTCTTCACCACGGCCGCGTCCAACGCATAACTTGAGGACGATCAGGTTTCCTGGCTGTCCCCTGCAGCGGCTGGTCAGCCCCTTTTCTTCAAGAAGGCGACCGGCCTTCTGTGACAATTGAGATTCATGGAGCGAATAGGAGATTTCTCTCGCTATGATCGGCGCTGTGCAAAACCGGTGCTCGTAGGAAATTCCCGTGTGATCTCGGCAGCACTGCAACTAAACAATTGTAATTATTTTCGTTGACAACTGGCAGGATTCTGCTACGATATGTTCAGATGTTAGTACGGTGGAATGAGCCGCTCTACCCGAAATCTGGACCGTCAACTTCACCAATAAAGCGCCGTTACCTCTCGACCGGATATCAAGATGGAAGGATGATATGCGGGCTTACATAATACGAAGGCTGCTGATACTTGTACCCACCCTGTTTTTGATAACTGCCATGGTGTTCTTCCTGGTCAATCTCGTTCCCGGCGATATAGTCGACGCTATGCGTGGGCAAGCGCTGGACGTACAGATTGACCGGGCCGCCATCGAGAAGAAGTTCGGCCTAGACCGTCCCATGATAATTCAGTATTTGAGTTGGTTAGGAATAGTCGCAAATCAAGAAGGGAAGTTCAGCGGGATACTGCAGGGAGATTTCGGGCTTTCATGGTGGCAATCGATACCGGTCGCAAAACTGATTAGCCCCAGATGGCCGATTACCCTCGAGCTGGGCATCCTGGCCATCCTTTTCGCCCAGCTGATCGCGCTGCCGATCGGGATTATTTCCGCGTTACGACAAGATACTGCGGTGGACTATGTCGGCCGCAGCCTTGCCATATTGATGTTGGCGCTTCCCTCATTCTGGTTAGGGTCGATGATAATAGTCTTTCCGGCTCTCTGGTGGGGCTACATGCCGCCCATTATGTATGTCAAAATCACCGACAACCTGAAAGAGAATCTCCAACAGCTTGTTGTCCCCGCCATCGTCATGGGTATGTCCATGGGCGGAATGACCATGAGGATGATGCGGACCATGATGCTGGAGGTACAGCGGCAGGATTATATCCGGACGGCATGGTCCAAAGGACTCCGCGAGAGTGTAGTAGTCCTCAGGCACGCGCTGAGAAACGCGTTCATACCCGTTATCACTTTGATCGGGCTTCAAACTCCTGTCCTCATCGGTGGAACGGTTGTCATAGAGAGAATATTCAGTCTGCCTGGTATGGGACGGCTGCTCATGGCGGCTATCGACAGCAAGGACCATCCGCTCGTTATGGGTATTGTGGTTCTTTTCGGGGTGGTAATGGTGTTCATTAATCTCATAGTGGATCTGACATACGCCTGGCTGGATCCTACGGTCAAGTACAACTAGAAGGTGATGTATGGCTGAAATCGCTATAGAAAGAGCCGAACAAAAGAAACGGCGCTCAGCCTTCTTGAACTTCTTGATACGGCTTGTGAAGGAAAAGCCGTTGGGTACGGTAGGCGCGGTTATCACGTTGATCCTGCTTTTCGTCGGGATTTTTGCGGATGTGCTTGCGCCTCACGGGATGAGTGAAACCCATATGAACATTGCCCTGACGCCGCCGGGACCCGATAATATATTGGGTACGGATAACCTGGGCAGAGATGTCCTCACCAGGATTATCTACGGCGCTCGAATATCAGTAATCATCGGACTTTCGGCTTCTTCTATTGCCACAGTATTGTCATTGATTATCGGTATGATCAGCGGCTACCTCGGCAAGACATTCGACCTCTTTTTTCAGAGAGTAGTCGACACGATGATGGCAGTCCCGCAGATCATCATGCAGTTGATCTTTTTGTCTATAATCGGTCCGGGTATCCTGCAGGTGACCCTCGTTCTGGGAATCATGTGGGGTATAATCGGCTCGAGGATTATCCGGAGTGCGGTAATCAGCGTCAGAGAGACGATGTACGTTGCCGCGGCCGAGTCGATCGGTTGCTCCAAAACCAGAATCATCCTAAAGCATATTCTTCCCAATATCATGGCGCCGACAATCGTCCTATTCACCACACGCGTGCCCAACGTGATTCTCGTCGAGGCCTCTTTGAGCTTTCTCGGCTACGGCATTCCTCCGCCGGCGCCGAGTTGGGGCGGAATGCTCGGCAGCGTCGGGCGTGATTTCATGCTTCGGGCGCCGTGGCTGGTTCTCTGGCCTGGGCTTGCCCTCACTTTGGTGGTCTACGGTATCAACATGTTTGGTGACGCGGTTCGGGATCTTGTAGACCCACGGTTGAAAGGCGGCGTCGGCCGTTACGATGCCGCATTGAATAAGCAGAAGAAAGGGAAAATATCGAGCCAGTAGGCACAGTGTAACCCAAGGAGGTGATGAAAATAGTATTGGCGATAGGGAAAGACCTATGGCGGCGGTAAAGACCGCAAAAATCTCTAGATCCTACGGAGGAATATTTATGAAGAGCAAGATTTTTTTCCTGGTGCTGGCGCTGGGATTAGTTGCAGCGTTTAGTTTTGCCGGACCTTCCAGTGAAAAACCAGGGGCACAGGCCGGTGGAATGTACGGTGGCACGCTCACCATTGCGCACCCTGCTACAAAAGGTGATCCTGCGAGCCCCGCCCAGGACGACTGTCAGGTTGGTGCGCTCGCCGACTGGAACGCGACCGTTCAGGAGCATCTCATACTAGGTGATATGGAGAAGTGGGGCAAAATGGGGAACGGCGAGTTTCCTTTCGAGGTTAGCGACTACATCCCCGATAAGTACGTCAGAGGGGTTTTGCTCAAAGGCTGGGACGTGACCCCCAAGCGGGCGGAATTGTACCTCAAGCCGGGAGTCCACTGGTATGCCGAGCATGTCGATTGGATGGAATCGAGAGAGGTCATAGCCGAAGACATCGCTTTTGACATCAACAAGTTCTGGCACAATGCCTGGGGTACAAGATTCAATGGTGTATTGGCAAAGGAAGCATATGCCAAGGACAAATACACCGTAGTATGTGAGTTCGAGAC
>JAFGHN010000088.1 GCA_016930115.1 Spirochaetales bacterium
CCATGCCCGATCGTATCGACATCCTGTCGGCAAAATCTGAAGAGACAAAAAAAGAGGAGCCGTTTGTCAGGCGAATTCGCACCCGCCCGTCAGCTCCTCTCTCACACTGTGATACGGTATTACCGTTTGGAAAACTGGAATCTTCTCCTGGCACCGCTTCTTCCATATTTCTTCCTCTCAACCATCCGGGGATCCCTGGTGAGAAATCCATTTGCTCTGAGAGGTTTCCTGTTCGATTCTTCCGCGGCGACAAGCGCCCTGGAAATACCGTGCCTGCATGCCCCGGCCTGCCCGGTTGGTCCTCCGCCCTTGGTGGTTATGACAATATCATATTTGCTCAGCGAGTCGGTCACTTCCAACGGCTGTTTTACCACATAAAGGAGACTCGGATTAGAAAAATAGTCTTCCGCCTTCTTCCCGTTTACCTCTATTTCTCCACTACCCGCCCGTAGAAATACGCGGGCAACGGCTGTTTTCCTTCTTCCCGTTCCTAATGCCAAGTTTTCCGCCACGCCTGTAACTCCTCTCCTATATTTCGATCTTTTCCGGTTGTTGGGCACCGTGGGGATGCCTGCCGTCCGCATACACCTTTGCGTTGGTGTATAGTTTTCTCCCGAGTCTTCCCTTTGGGAGCATTCCGCGTATCGCATGCTCAACCGGAAACACGGGTTTTCGCTTGATAACTTTTTCAAAACTTTCCGACGTTAATCCGCCGGGGTATCCCGAGTGCCGTATGTATTCCTTCTGATGGCTCTTTCGCCCGGTCACAACGACTTTCGCCGCGTTTATGACTATCACGTAATCACCAACCTCCTGATGCGGCGTAAACAGAGGTTTGTGCTTGCCGCGAATAAGCTCCGCGGCCTTTGCGGCAACTTTGCCAAGGACCTTCCCGTCCGCGTCAATGAGGTACCATTTGCGCACTACCTCCCGCGGCTTTACAAATATCGTTTTCATGTATGAGAACCTCGTTATCGTTATCTAACAGCGTAAGGCGAAATATTCACACAATGCGGGGATAATGTCAAGAAAAACTGCCAAATGTGCAAAGAAACGAGCAAAAGCCGAAAGCCGCCGGTTTGGGCGCCGCTACTCGCTACTCCCCTTTTCCTCCCCGGTCCCTTCCGCTTCGGCTTTTTCCTCTTCTTCCTCTTTTTTCGCTTCAATCCTGTCCCGGATATCGGCGACACCGATAAGAATCGCAATCAATCCGATGAAAAGCGCAACAAGCGGAATGCCCCCCTTCAGGACCTGCAGCACTTCGTCCCACCAGAAAAGGCCCCAGCCCTCAAGCGGAAGGACTGAATACACGGCAAAGAGAACACAGATGACACCTACGATCAGTGCAACCATAGCTTTCTCTCCTCTTATCAGCAAAAGTTATTCTACATTAACAAAATCGGCGAGTTAGTCAAGGTCTGTTATGGCGCGGGGAAGTTTGCATATCCCGCATCAAATTGCGTATCTTCTGGCGAGAGGCGCCAACAATGAGACTGAGCATCGATATCAGCCGGTGTATCGGCTGCGGCCTGTGCGAAGAAACACTGCCGGGTGTAGTGGTGACCGGGATGTTGACGGCCAGGGTTGTTAATCCGGAAATACCCGCGTATTTGGCTGAAACGGCGCGTGAGCTGGTTGAATACTGCCCTGCGGAAGCCTTGTCCATAGAAAAAGACGCTACCTGAAACGCGACCTCACAATCATGATGATAAAAGCCACCGTAAAGAACGCATACGGAAGATTGGTCAGCAGGAGCGTTACGATTGGAATACCGAAGAGAAGCGTTTCCTTTGTCAGTATCCCGAAGAACTGAAAGGTGGAGTACATAATCCCACCGTATCTGAGTATCACCCCCATGATTACGAAGAGCCAGGCGCTGTCACGGGTCATGGACCAGAGCACTATCGCGAAGAATGTCGCTAACGCACCAACGCCCAGTTTTACGATGAGAGCAACGAGCTCGGCTGTTTCCATACAAAAACCTACCCCGCAGCGAAACGCTTCTTCAGATACGATACCTCTCCGGGTGTGAACTCTCCCGGGATGATGCTCGGCCCGGGATATCGCGGCGCGAGCAGAATTCCGTTTTCGAGCATCTCGTTGAAAAGCGGGGCGAACCCCGCCTCTTCCATGTTCAGTGTAAGGTACGGCCCCTTCCTTGACCAGATCGAAAAGGAGTCAAAATAAACCCAGCGCGACCTTTCACACCCCTCGATGTACCGCAATAACTCGAATACTGATTTCTTCAAAGCGGCAAGAGACAGCGGCGAACAGTCATCCGACTGAGGGACCTCCTCCCCCGGTTTCTCGCGAAAAGCCAAGACCGCCGGACCCGGAGGGACGGAAAGCGGGAGCACCGGAAGGAGAAGGGGTGCATCGAAAGCCTCGCCCTCCAGGAACGGCCGCCAAAGGCTGAGTTTGCCGGCGCCGCTTTCCGGAAGCCCGGGATCGCAGATATCGGCTTGCGTCAGCGTCGTCCGCACATGGCGGCCGGCGGCGTAAAGGGCCCTCTCTTCACTCGTGTAGATACGTACTTCCAGGACGCCGGGTATCAATTTCCGTACAGCGCCCGCCGTTTGCAGGGCGTATCTTGAAGGGTACGGCGCTATCTGGCCGCGGGAAAGGGTCTTTTTCATCTCCAGTACTATCCGCGGCTGGCCATGGCCCAGAATCGCGTGGCCGCCGTCCTGGTAAAAATCGAGGAACCTCTTCCCGGAATCGCCGTAGAGCCGGTATCCCCGGGCTCTGCGATAGGCAGGAATTTGTGCGTGCGAGGGTTTGTACATCTACTTGAGCTTTGCACGGAGCAGCTGTATCGCCATGGCCGGATTCGCCTTTCCCTTTGTTTTTTTCATCACCTGTCCCATAAGAAACCCGATGGCCTTTTCCTTTCCGTTTTTGTAGTCCGCCGCCGAGTCAGGATTCTCAACGATAACTTCGTCAACGGCTTGGGCGATGGCATCGGAATTGTCAATCTGGATCAGGCCCTTCTCTTCTATGATGGCCAGAGCATCTTTCCCTGTGTCCGCCATGTCCACGAACACTTCTTTTGCGATTTTCCCGCTGATCTTCCCCGCATCGACAAGATCGATAAGACGGCGAAATGCCCGGGCATCAACGGCAAGCTCATCGACGCCGATCGAACGCTGGTTAAGATACTTCTTCACTTCCGCGAGGATGAAGTTCGATATCCGCTTTGGCTCCGGATGACCGGCGGCCGCCGCCTCAAAGAAATCAGCCATTGCCGCCGACGAGGTGAGATTGAGCGCGTCCTGTTCGGTAATTCCATACTCTCCGATATAACGCCGCCTTCGCTCTGCTGGGAGCGCTCCCACCCGCGCTTTCAGCGCATCGATCATCTCGCGGCTTATCGAAATCGGTTTGAGATCGGGCTCGGGGAAGTAACGATAGTCCGAGGCCTCCTCCTTGGCCCGCTGCAGCACGGTGATGCCTTTCGCCTCCAGATACCCGCGGGTTGTTTTCCCGGCCACCTCGAGCAAGAGCCGGCTTTGCTCCCATTCCCGCACCTGCCGCTTTACTTCGTACTCCAGCGCGTTCCGGATGGACCTGAAAGAGTTCATGTTTTTAATCTCGGCTATGGGAGTCGCGTACTTTTTCCCGTCCTCATAAACCCAGAGATTTATGTTTGCGTCGCAACGGAGAGACCCCTCTTCCATGTTGCAGTCCGATACTCCCACGGCCCGGAGTATCTCTCTGATCGCCTGGACATAGGCAGAGGCTTCCTGCGGAGCACGCAGGTCGGGCTCGGAGACGATTTCCAGAAGCGGGGTGCCGCATCTGTTATAATCGAGATAGCTCACCGACCTTCCGTCATCGGGATGAATGTTCTTTCCGGCATCCTCTTCCATGTGGACTCTGATGATCCGCACTCTCCTCAAAGACCCATCGGATGCGGGGATATCGATATGGCCGCCGGTGCATATCGGCATGTCAAACTGGGAGATCTGATATCCTTTTGGCAAATCCGGGTAGACGTAGTGCTTCCTGTCGAACTTGGTTACCCCGGCGATATCGCAATCCAGCGCAAGCCCCGCCAGGATCGCCGCCTCAATCATCGCCGAGTTCGTCACAGGGAGAGAGCCCGGAAGTCCCATACAGACGGGACAGACCCTGGAATTCGGCTCTCCGCCAAAAGTATTGGGACAACGGCAGAATGCTTTTGACCGGGTTTGAAGCTGGACGTGCACCTCGCACCCGATGACTACTTCGTACTTCATCCGGCGTGCTCCCGTTCCCACGAATACGCGGTCTCCAACAGCGTCATTTCACAAAAGCGCCTCCCTGTAAGCTGCACCCCCACGGGAAGACCGTCCGATGTCCTGCCGCCCGGAAGCGAAAGAGCCGGCGATTTTGTAAGGTTGGCCGGTGTCGTGCAGATGTCCGTCAGGTACATCGCAAGCGGGTCATCCACTTTCTCCCCCAGCCTGAAAGGCGGTGTGGGAGAGGTCGGCGAGGCGAGAAGGTCCACCTCCTCGAATACCGCGTCCATGCGCTGCTGGAGCAATGCGCGCACTCCCTGGGCCTTTTTGTAGTAGGCGTCGTAGTATCCCGATGAAAGAACATAGTTGCCGATCAGGATTCTTCGCTTCACCTCGGGTCCGAACCCCTCTTCGCGCGTTTTCTCGTACATCGCATCGAGATTCTCCGCGCCCGCGGCCCGCCGGCCGTATTTCACGCCGTCGAACCTCGAAAGGTTAGAGCTCGCCTCTGCCGGCGCGATGATATAGTACATTGCCACGCAGGCGTCGAGCACGGGAATCGAAATGACCCGTGTCTTTGCCCCGGCGGACTCGAGCCACCTGCGGAATTCGTCAAAAACCTGGAGAACTTGCGGATCCACAGCCTCGCTGACCAGTTGCCCGGGAATACCTATCGTCAGCCCCGAAAGCGAACGCGCCCGGAGAGGCCCGGCGTTCTCGAAGCCCGTCTTCTCGCTGGTCTGGTCACGGGGGTCCACGCCTGCAGCGGCGACGGACAGCACCAGTTGGAGGTCCTCCACCGAGCGCGCGAGAAATCCGATCTGATCGAGAGAAGAGCCGAACGCGACGAGTCCGTATCTGGAAAGGGTGCCGTAGCTGGGTTTCAGGCCGTAGACACCGCAGAAGGAGGCCGGCAGCCTGACCGACCCGCCGGTATCGGAGCCGAGGGCGAAGGGCGCCTGTTTTGCGGCGACAAGCGCGGCCGAACCACCAGAGCTGCCGCCGGCGGTCCGGTCGCGGTCATGGGGATTCCGGACGGCGCCGTAGCAGGAGTACTCGCAGGAGGATCCCATGGCAAACTCGTCCATGTTCGCCCGGCCGAGAAACACCGCGCCGGCCGCCTCCAGCCTTTCGATGACGGTTGCCGAATACGGCGCCCGGTAACCTTGCAGGATATTGGAGGCGCAGGTGGTGAGCCTGCCTGCAATCTGAATGTTGTCTTTGACGGCGATTGGCAGACCGAGGAGCTTCCCGTGCCCGCCGGCGGCCCGTGCTTCATCGGCCTTTCGCGCCTGTTGCGCAGCATCCGCAAAGAACTCGACGTAACCGTTCACCGGTTTCTCGTTTGAGCTGTCCTCTTCCCAGGCGTTCCGGAACGCCTCCACAAGCTCGACCGAGGAAACCTCTCCGGCCTGAAGAGCTCTTCGCATTTCGCTCAGAGTGAGCCCGTTCAACCGGCGGTCATTCATCATCGATATCCAGAATACGGGGAACGACAAAATGGCCGTCCTGGAACTCAACGGCAAGAGATTCGAGCACCTCGCGGTTGAATGCAGGGGCCGAGTCATCACGCCGCAGATCTTCTGGAGTCACCGAGGCCTTGAGATCCGTATCGACCGCATCATATCCGCCAAGAACCTCAAAGTAGCTGAGTATGTTCTCGAGCTGCGAGGCGAGGCTTTGCTCTTCGTCGGGCTCGAGTTTGAGCCTGGAGAGCTTCTGTAAATTCCTCATGGTCTGCTTATCGATCATCGCGGCTCGTCTTCTCCAGCGGAGTGTATTTCGGGATAAACCGGGCGGTTCTGCCGGTGTCAAATCTAACCTGCACCACCCGGTCCGCTCCATTATACCAGGATTTGATGATTGTTCCAGAGCCGTAATCGTCGTGGTAAACCTGCTGGCCCGCGGAAAGTCCTTCCGGGCTCTCTTCATGGTCCGCGACACCGGTCTCAATCTTCAGAAGGCCTCCCGGTATCTCGCTCAAGAACCGGGAGGGGCTGAAACTCTGGGTCCGTCCCCAGAGCCTCCGGGTTCTGCAGGAAGTAAGGTAGAGCTCATCCATTGCCCTGGTGATGCTGACATAGAAAATACGCCTCTCTTCTTCCAGGTCCTCGTCGCCTTCACTCAGCCAGCTGGGAAAAATTCCCTCATCGAGACCGGTGATGATCACCCGCGGGAACTCGAGGCCTTTTGTATTGTGCATGGTGATAAGCGTCACCCGTTCGCTGCCGTCCTCAGCCTGATCGGCAAAACGAGACCGGTCGAGCTCGATGAGCTCGAGAAAGGAGGCGAGACCCTCCGGGCCGGCGCCAAAGTCGGCGGAGGCGCTCACCAGTTCCTCAAGGTTCCGCAGCTTGGACGAGCCGGTAATGAGGTCCTGTTCACGGTGATAGGCAAGCAGGCCGGAAGCGGTAATCAGCGAAGTGATCAGGTCCGGGAGCGGTGTTTCCTCCCCTGTCTCCCCTCCCGCAAAGATCGCCGCGAACCCGGCCGCGGCTTTCGCAGCCTTTCCCGACAAGCCTCCCTTATCACCGCCCGCCCGTGCCGCCGACGCGGCGGCGGCGACCAGATCACCGTTCACCGGCCCCGCGAAGGCGACGATCTTTTCTATGCTCACATCGCCCAGGCCTCTCGGCGGTTTATTGATGATCCTGCGGAACGCGACCTCATCCCTCGGATTCAGATAGAGAGAGAGAACCGCCAGGGCGTCCTTGATCTCTTCACGCTCATAGAAACGCAGCGCCCCGACGATCCGGTACTGGATACCCAGTTTCGTGAACAGCGATTCAAATGTCCGCGATTGAGCGTTTGTCCTGTAGAGTATCGCGGTCTCTTCCAGCCTCCCGTCTGCGAGTAAGGCTGAGCAGTATTCTGCTTCCTCATCCTGATCTCCCAGGTAGACGAGCGCCGGCTTCTCTCCGCCTTTTCTCGATGTCCACAGCTTCTTCCCGAGCCTGCTGCGGTTACTGCTGACCACCCGGGAGGCAAGCTCGAGAATACTCTGCGTGGAGCGGTAATTCTGCTCGAGCCGGACGATATCGGTCCCGGAGAACCGACGGTGGAACTCCAGGATGTTCCTCACCTCCGCGCCCCTGAACCGGTAAATCGACTGGTCGTCATCGCCCACAACGCAGAGGTATGTGTCCTTCCCCTTCAGTATCCGTAAGAGCTCGAACTGAGCCTGGTTCGAATCCTGAAACTCGTCAACGAGTATGACCTTGAACCGGTCCTGAACCGTTTGTTTTATATCTCCGTGATCTCCGAGAAGCGCCACCGCCTTCATGATGAGATCGCCGAAATCTGCGTTGCCCATCTCGTCCAGCCGCTTCTGATAGCGTTTGTAGATTTCCGGCAGCTCAGGGTCAAGAGAAATCTTTTTCAGATCGTCCGACGGTTTGAGGCAGTAGTCTTTTGCCCTGCTGATCAGGTGTGCGTAACGGCCGAGCTCTTTCCTCGTCCTTTTTTCATAGATGCTCTTCAGGAGCGTTACCGAGTCATCATCGTCATAGATGACGAAATTCTTGTCCAGCCCCGCGGTTGCAGCGTACCGTCTCAAGAGCCACGCCCCGAATGAATGGAAGGTCCTGATGAGCACTCCGGACCCTTCAGGGGTCATTCTCCGGACTCTTTCGCTCATTTCGCCGGCGGCCTTGTTCGTAAAGGTAACCGCGAGAATCTCCCGGGGAGTGTAGATGCCCTCAGACACGAGCCACGCTATCTTGGTTGTAATGACGCGGGTCTTTCCGGAACCCGCGCCCGCGAGTATGAGCAGCGGCCCGCCCTGGTGTTCCACCGCCTCCCGTTGGCGGGGATTGAGGGATTTCAGGATTTCCGCGGATTCCGGTTTCATTCGGCCACCGCCTCCAAGTCAATACCGTTTGCCTTCACTATTCTACAACGGACGAGAGTACCGGGTTTCAGGTTTTCCGCGCGCACAACCGTCAATCCGTCAACCTCCGGTGCCTGCGCGTAGATTCGCCCAAAGTAGAGCTTCTCTCCCTCTATCCGCTCCTCTATGAGGACGTCAAGGACGCGATTCACATACCTTTCATTACGTGAACACGTAATCTGCTGCTGAGCTTCAAGCACACGGTTGAGCCGTCTGCGTACAAGGGGCCTTTTTACGAAATACGCCAGCCGGGGCAACGGACCGAATTCCGTCGCGGCAGGCGTTCCGGGCTCCCGGGAGTAGCGGAAAGCGCCAAGCCAGTCGAATTGCACATCCTCCTGGAATTTTAGAAGCTCGCCGGCGTCTCTTACCGTCTCGCCGGGGAATCCGACCAGGAAAGTGGTCCGTACAACCGAGTCCGGCAATGCCGTACGTATCCTTTCAATCAACCGCCCGTAACTCCGGGCGTCACCCTTCCGTCCCATGTTTTTCAGAATGCGCCTGGAAGCATGCTGTATGGGGATATCAAAATACGGAAGCAGCCTGTTATCGGCTTTGCAGATATCGAGCAGCCCCGCGGGGAACTTGTCCGGATGGATATAGAGCATCCGCAGCCAGTACCGTCCCGGTATGTTGAGAATCGATGCGACCAAATCCGGAAGATTTGCTCGTGCGAGATCGTCTCCGTAAGAGCCCAGGTCCTGGGCAATCAGGTTTATCTCGACGACGCCGGATTCGATAAACCTCAGGGCGTCGGCGACGATATCTTGAGGCTCTCTCGAGATCAACCCTCCGCGGATCAGGGGAATTGCGCAGTAGCTGCACCGGTTGTTGCACCCTTCGGCGATTTTCAGGTATGCCGATCCGGGAAAGGAAAGCACCGGCGACCCCTGGCGGCCGGCCTCGCAACTTTCGGGCACCAACACCGGCCGTTCACCTCTGCCCAGCGCATCAATCACTTCGGTTATCCTGCCCAACGCGCGGTTACCGAAGACACCGTCTATCTCGGGCAACATCCGCGCAAGCTCAAGCCCGTCGCGCTGTGCAAAACAGCCGGCAAGGATGATACGCTTCCCGGGAAAGCGTTTTTTCAACTCGAGGGTAACGTCGATCGACTCTTGTCTCGCCTCCTCCAGGAAACCGCAGGTATTGACGATGATAAGCTGCGCCTGCGCGGGATCCCGAGTCATCCCATGTGAACGGGCTTCCAGCGCGGCAATCATCGCTTCGGCGTCTACCTGGTTTTTCGCGCATCCAAGATTTTCAACGTAAAAGGAAACAGGGCGGGATGACTCTTGTCCACAACTCATAGAGAAACGTACAGTATCAATAAATCGCCTGAACGAGGAGGGTGTATGCTTCGCCGTCCTGGCCGCCGTTCCAGCTTATCATGCTCGTTGACACTTCCCCGGGATTTCCAAAACGAACTTCCCTGTTCGCAACTCTCGCGGAGACGTTACCGGCGTTGGACATCCACAGAACGACTTTTCTTGTTACGTCGAGAATGACCGTGTCTCCACGCTGGAAATAGCGCTCCACCCTGTCGCGGCCGTCCACAAGGTATCTGAAAAGGCAGTAACCTCTGAAACTGACATTTACCCGGAAAGGCTCGGCCTGCTGTGCCTCAAGGATCACCGACGGTTCCGCAGCCCGGGACTCAAGACCGGTCCCTTCCACGTCCGGACCCGAGGGCTCCTGTTCTGATGCCGGCGCCGATACCTGCTTCCCGGTTGTCCTTACGAACATATCGAACCGGAGCACCGCGCTTTTCTGCTTTACCCCGGTGAGCAGATCGTTGACCGCTACCCTGATATCCATATTCGAGTCACCGTCAAGATCAATAGCCCTTTCGTCGCCGAGCCGGAGCAGCAGCGTACCGCCCGGAATAGTCAGATTCAGTCTATCGCCGATATCGGTGAGTTGGATCTCGAAGATCTCATCCTTGTGAGAGATGCGGATGACGTCCTTTTCGAGAAAACGACGCTCGATCATCTCGCCTTCAAGGGTGTATACAGTACCGCCGGATGTTTCCTCGACAACGGCGGCATCCCGCTGCGCTCTTCTTTCACGGACTTGAGCGACGATGCCCGGGACGACGAAGTACCCGAGGACGGCCAGGCCGGCCGCCGCGACAACAATCGCCGCGCCGATGAACAGCGGCTTCCTGTCGCGTTTCACTATCAGTTCGTCCATTGGGACCGGCTGACTCTGAATTTTGAAGTTATTGTAGAGCTTCACCATCTCGTCCGGATCGATCCCGAGGTAGTCCGAATAATTCCGCAGGAAACCGATGAGGTACGGATCCCCGGGAAAAACGGAGAAATCCTCGGCTTCAAGCGCCTCCAGATAGCGCCTGGCTATGTTCGTATCACGGGCGATCTGTTCGATGGTGTATCCCTTCTGTTCCCGCTCAACTCTTAATCTGTCGCCGATAGATTCCATTTTCACTCTTCTTCCGGAACAAAGATGAAGTTATTTATTACATTTGCCGTGGGCGGAGAAACGTATCTGAACTTTCCTTCCGGAAGGTTCTGATTGATGATGATATCCTCGAAATCGAGCTCGATTTCCTGAAAGCTCGACGCCACGCCGGAGATACGACGTATCATAAGATCCTCGTCAATGGACAGGATCAACTGCCGGAAGCCTTCGTCAATAGTCTTCCACTCAAGTTTCAGCTTGTATACCATCTCATCGGCTTCACTCCCTGCCGGCTCGTCAACCTCGATCAGGTTACCCAACTCATCATACTCCTGGTTGAGCGGAACCGGAAACTGGCTGTCCAGGTAGGCTATGCTGTACCGGTTTTTCATAAGCTCCAAACCCTGTCCGGTGGCTAACGATGCCCCGGTGGGATCTTGCGGTCCTTCCGGCTTGAGCCGCTGCTCCATCGATACGTTGAGGTACGGGATATAGATAATGAGCTTCTCGCCGTCGACGGCGATTACCTGATCTTTCGGTTCATCAAACTCTATAAGAAGAAAGTTTGGCCGCTTGTGATAGAGCTTCCCGGTCATTACGGAATCTTCCTGGGTGATCGTCAGTACAGCCTGATAATCCTCAATTTCCATGTAACGTTGAGAAACACGGTTAAAAAAAACGCTGGCCGTTACAATTTCCTGGATATCCTGAGCGGGGAGCAGCCTCAACAGGCTGAAAAAGAGAAAAACAGGAAGAAATATATTTCTATTCAATACGCTATCAACATCCTCGCCGCTACTGCCGGGCACGATGAAATAGAACCACGTCGGCACAACCTTCCGAAAGACCATAATAACCAACTCACCCGCTTTGTCAACCGGATGACCGGTGTGCTCTACTCGAGTACGGTGCCCGCCGGCGCTGCAGAGACAGCTCGGCAACAAAAAAAGCCCCGCTGTCCGGCTCGAAACGACGAGCTCAAGCGGGGCTGAGAGTAACGTGCCCGTACCTACTCTACGATAATTGCCTCTGAAGGACAGCTGTCGGCAGCGTCTTTAACGGCGCCTTCGAGGTCCGCAGGAACATCGCCGGAAATGGCTTCGGCGACATCGTCACCCATGGTGAATACATCAGGGACATCATCCGTGCAGAGACCACACGCAGTGCAGAGATCGGCGTCAATTCTTACCTTCATGCGCTTCTCCTTTGTACTACAGAATATGCGGATAGTAACCGATTAGCATCGGTTCGACAATAGAAAAATCGTTATTCTCCGCGGACTGTCGGAACGTGGAGTATATCCCGCGGCTTGCTCCCCTGTTGCGGACCTACGATTCCCCTCATTTCCATTTCCTCCACGAGCCTTGCCGCGCGATTGTAGCCTATCTTCAACTTGCGCTGCAGATAGGAGGCCGATGCCTTTCCCGCCTGCACCACGATATCAAGAGCCTGGCCCATGAGAGGATCGTCTTCACCGGCGCCATCGTAGTCATGCATATCTTCATCGTCAAAGAACAACGCTTCATCAAGATAGTCGGGCTCACCGAGGGTTTTTACATAGGCGGTGACCTGCTCAACCTCTTCTTCAGAGAGATACGCGCCCTGTATACGCACGGGTACGGGATCCCAGGACGATGTGAAGAGCATGTCTCCGCGGCCAAGGAGCTTTTCAGCTCCGACCCCATCGATGATGATCCTCGAGTCGAACTTGCTCGCCACCATAAAGGCAATCCGCGAGGGGATATTCGCTTTGATAAGACCAGTAATGACATCCACCGACGGCCGTTGGGTGGCGAGAACAAGGTGAATACCTACCGCCCGGGACATCGCCGCGAGCCTTGCGAGCGTAGATTCTAGATCTTTTCCGATGGTTGCCATGAGGTCGGCAAACTCGTCGACAAGGATGACGATGTACGGGAGCGGCAAGGTTGCCAGTTTTTTGGTCTGGATTTTCTTGTTGTACGAACGAATGTCCCGGACCCCCAGGGCGTCAAGAAGCGAATAACGACGCTCCATTTCGTAGATACAGTATTGAAGCACCTGGTACGCCTTTTTCGGCTCCGTGATCACCGGTGTAAGAAGATGGGGAATATCGTTATAGGCCTTGAGCTCAACGATCTTTGGATCGATGAGCACAAGACGGACTTCTTGGGGCTTTCTCTTGTAGAGAATCGATGCGATTATCGCATTTGCGCAGACCGATTTTCCCGCTCCCGTTGCCCCGGCTATAAGAAGATGGGGCATCCTGGCGAGGTCCACCACCTGCGCCTCTCCGCTTATGTCTTTTCCCAGGGCGATGGGTATCTCCATACCTTCGTCATCAAAGATTTCGTCTGTGATCATCTCCTTGAAAGACACGATCGCCCTGTGCTTGTTGGGTGCCTCGATCCCGACGGCGTGTTTTCCCGGTATGGGCGCAACGATGCGAACGCGCGAAGCGGCGAGCCGGAGGGCGATATTGTCCGCCAGGTTCACGATCTTGGACAGTTTCACCCCCGGCGCGGGAAGAATCTCGAACATCGTGATGACCGGGCCTTTTCGAATCCCGGTCACCTCGGCCTGGATATTGAACTCTTCAAGAGTGTGCCTGAGTATCTCGGCGGCGTTCCTCGTCTCATCGTCAATCTTCCAATACTGTCCGTCCGGATAATCGAAGAGCAGCTTGTCGACAGGCACGTCGTAGCTCCGGCTATCCGGGACCGATTCTTCAGCCGGTTCTTCAGAAGGTTCTTCAGCCGTTTCTATGTGCGGTTCGATGTATTCAAACTGCGCATCTTCAACATCCTGACCGGCATCTTCGATTTCCTCCTGCGGCGTGCCGGCAATTCTGTCAAGATCAACGCCTTCAAGAATCGGGACGAACCCGGGAGCGCCGTCGTCAGCTTGTTCCGGCAGCGGTCCAGGGAGGAGAAGGGCCGGAGCGTTTTCCCTGGCGCGTGAAGAGGCGATCCGTATCACGAGGACTATTTCGACGACAATCGCCGTGCCGAGGACCGCGGCGCTGCCAACGGAGCCGAAGATGGACCGCATCAAGTCCGCCACCCGCCCGGGTGGATCGGCGGTGAGTATCCGCAGCAGCAGCGAAAGCGTAAGAAACGGCACAATGGATGAAGTGAGGACCGCCACGTGACGCCGGCCGAATCGTCTCGAAAGAAGCAGCACCGCCGCCACGGCCAGGTAGAGAGGCACGCAAAAAGCGGCGTAAGAAAATCCGGTGAGCAGAAATGTCCCGATAAATCCGGTGAGCGACCACGCGATGGACCGGTCGGCCGCCAGTGCGATGAAGATAGACGCAAGAAGATAGGCCGAAATCAGGATGAGAATAAGAGCCACACCGGTTGCACTGGAACGCAAACACTACCTCCTCGAGTCTGTCGGCAGCCTGTCATATCTATCTCTGAGTATCGGCGTGATGGAAGGGCCATGTTAGCCCCGTATGACCTGCGCGGTCTTATTTCGGGCCCCAGATGAGCAGCGCAATCCCGAGGGGTATGAGGTAGATGCTGAACAGGTAGAATCTGCCGCTCTTTATGAGCCTGAGGAGCAGCACAAGGCACGCCAGGCCGGACAGAAAGGCCGCCGCCATGCCGGCGGCAAGGCTCACCGGCGCCACCACGTCAAGCAGCTCTCCAGCCTGTCGAATGTCGAGTAGCGCGGCGCCGATAATCGCCGGTATGGCGATAACAAACGAAAACTCTCCCGCGGTCTGCCGGTCGACCCCCGCGCCAAAGGCCGCCGCAATCGTAATGCCTGACCGCGAGATACCCGGAAGCACCCCTATACCCTGGGCGAGGCCCGTCACGACCGCTTCCCTGATTCCTATCTGCCCGTATTGTTTGGTGCCGTGCATGAACTTTGTGCCGATAAGGATCACACCCGTTACGATAAACAGCGACGCAACAAGCCTGGGATAGAGCTGCGGCTCGAGATACGACAAACCGGCGCCGATCAGGCCGGTGCAGACCGTCGCTATGAGAATGAGCACTACCAGTTTCAGATTGACCCGATCCTCTTCGTCGGACCGTCGCCGTATCCACCGGATCAACGACACAAAAATAGCGAGTATTCTCCGTCTGAATACAAGGAGAACCGCCACCAGAGTAGACACGTGGAGCAAGACGTCGAACAGAACAGGTATGTTTTCGATTTCGAACAGTTGCCTGGCGATTACCAGGTGCCCCGAGCTTGAAACCGGGAGAAACTCCGTCACACCCTGCAGTAGACCAAGAAGCAGCGACTCAATAGGGCTCATTGTTTTCACTCCCTCCGCCGGACAGTGCAAAATAGTAACCGGCGACCTGCGCCGGCAGGACTCCGTAGTAAAGATAACCATACATCACCGCAGAGGAAAAAACCTTCCTGCCGTGGCCCTGGGTTTCCTCTATCGGCAATGCCTCGAGCAGCAGATCTTCCGGCAGGCCCGCGTATTCCCGCCTCCAGGCGAGCATCCTCGTCGGGCCTGCATTATATGCGAAGACGGCGTTGCTCGGAACGGCAAAACGCCTGAGCATCTGCGAGAAATAGGAAGAACCGATCGATATGTTTCCGCCCGGATCCGTCAGCGGTGGAAGATCTATCCCCATCCTTCGCGCCGTCTCACCGGCGGTGGCGGGCATGAGCTGGGACAATCCGACCGCGCCCGAACGCGAGACGATATCGTGCTTGAAATAGCTCTCCTCCCTGATGAGCGCAAAGAGAAGATACGGCGGGATGCCGTCCCTCTTGGCCGCGGCTTCAATATCCGTGCGGTAAGCCCTTGGGTACGACAGCTCGAGTGCGTTCCTCGTCTGCCTGAACGAAGGTCTTGCTCCCAGGATATCCATCATCCGCATCGAATTGTAGGTATCACCGGCCACGGAGAGGGCACGCGCAAGATCGAGGAGTGTTTTGTCGCTCACCGAGCCGGGATCATCCTCCACCATCTCCACGGCGTGACCGGCGAGACCGTAGGTGATGAACCCTGCCGCTATCAAATCGTTGACACCGGGTTCTCCGGCGCTTTCTGAAGATTCTTCGGCGATGGTGAGCATGTCAGGCACGATGCCAAGGGCCGCCGCGCCGAGCAGGCTGTAGTACCGCCCGTTATCCAGCGATGCGTCTGCAAAGAGGAGGTCCGCCGCTCTTGCGGCGGTCACCGGCACAGACAGGATTCCGGCGGCGTCTTCAGGGGTGAGCATACCTTCCCGGAACGCGGCGGCGCACAGATAGGCGCCTCGTGTACTGACGCGTGGATCCAGCAGATCTTTGGTTTGAAGGTAGAAACCGAACATATCCCTCCACCTGCCAAGATCGACAAGCCGCGTGAGAAACAGGTCGAAAATGTCCGAGAAATACGCCGGATCCCCGTAACTCTGAACGAGTGAAGGCGCCATTTCCAACGCCCTGTCCACCGACTGTATAAGAGCCCCCCTGAACAGGTACCACCGCATCCGGTCCCGCTGCCCTTCCTCAAATGCCGCATCAAGAGCGACCTCAAGATACTCCTTCGCTTTCCCGTAGTTGGCGGTGTGGAAATACAGGAGTGCCGCCGCTTCGCAAAGAGCATAGTAGCGATCCGGCGGCCATCCGGCTTTCCGGACAAGCGCTTCAAAGAGCCTTGCGCCCTCCGCCGCCAGAGCGCCGAATCTCAAAGCGGTGTACGCCGCCTCGACCGTGGTTTCCGTGAGGTAGCGCTCCGGCCGGCTAGTGAAAAGATCGAGGAACACCGGCGCCGCGTCGGCGTATCGACGATCGGCAACCGAGACGACCGCGCCAAAGAAGGCGGTCTCTTCATCACCAAAGGCGTCATGGTAATCGTTTTCAAGGAATCTCAAGACCCGGTAATGGAGGGAAGAAGGCGCCTGTTTCAGAAAAAGATCGATGATGAGGGGTTTCCATCCCGGTCTAGCAAGCCTTGCTGAGGAAACCGCCTTGAAGAGCTCGATCTCACGGATGGCGTAATCATCGAGGCTGTCTGAACCGTGAAAATCAAACTTCTCGAGCTCTTCGAGCACCTCGGCGTCCCGCGTCTGCCGGTAGAGCGCCTCGATGTAGAGACGCTTGTAGCGCGGATTGTCCTCGATGTTCAGAAGCCCGGCGGCGGTCTTCTCAGCCTCAGCGTATCTGCCGGTTTCCAGATGGTCGCGGACCAGCTCTTCACCTGCAACCAGACGCCAGGGCCGCTCTCCTTCGAGCCATTCGGCCTCCAACAGCGGTGCGAACAGCTCCTCCCTGCCTATCTCTCTCGCGAGATAGGCGTGCAGGTATGCCGAGCCGGGGCCGTATTCGAGAATCTGTGAAAGATCCGTGTTCTTTAGATCGAGCTCTTTCAGATACGTGATATCTCCCGACGCGATGGCACCGGGCAGATCATCCGCCGGAACATTCCAAATCAGGGCGGGCCCGCAGGAAATAAGGAAGGAAAGAGCGATGAAATTGATAACAAACTTGTGTGTGGTGAGTCTATTCTTTTTTTGGAATGTAGATGTTTGTGCCGGCCACAATATGATCGGGATTTCTGATCGAGTTTTCTTCTGCGATTTTGCCATATTGCCAGGGAGTCCGGTAAAAGTTCCAGGAAATATCCCAGAGTGTATCACCCCGGCGTATCCGGTACCAGACCCCGTCAGTGCTTTCATCCGGCGTTGACGGGGAAACGCCGGCTTGTTCCACGGCGACGGCAGGTCCGTCGCGGGCCGCGGCATCCGCCACCGGTCCGGCTTGACCGACCAGGGCATCGGCGGGGGCTCCGGCAATAGCATCCGCGACGATTCCAGCGGCGTCCTCATCCGGCGCGGACGGGTTACCCGCGACCGCCACCATCACGGTGTTCCGCCGCGCTTGCAGCGGAGGCACATCGGGCCCTTCAAATAGCTTGAAGAGAAAGATAGCGAGAGCGGCTATCGCCGCTATCCCGAGAATAATGAAAACCGCGAGGAGGAACGGTCTCCGCCTTGCCGGTTCAGCATACTCATCTGCGGATTCCGCGTATTCTTCCTCATCCTCTTTTCCATACCCGGCGGTCGTTTCGTCCGGCAGCTCTTCCTGGAATCCGCTATCCAGGTCCGACATCGAATCGAAATCATCTCCGAGCTCGAATTCCGGTATATCGTAGATGCTGTCTTCCGTGAGAGATTCCAGGCTCACGGTCAAGCTCTGGCTCTCACCAGAGCTCAAGTCTTCCGCTTTGGCGGAAAGACGCCCGTCATTCTCAACTCCTACCTCGAGCTCGATCTCCGATTCTCCCGCCGCCGCAGGGGCGATGTTTTCTATGATGAGACTGCCAATGTATTTCGCAGACTCGATTGCGGTATCATCCCCTTCGTAAAGGTCTATCTGCACGCTTGTCTGTCCATCCCTGACCGTCGTGAGGATAAGCCTCTTCCATTTGTCCGAATCCCTTTCCACAATCGGATAGAAGGAACCGTCAGCGATTTTTATGCCAATCGTGGTCTTACTCACATCTCCTCCTCGTCCGGCGACACGGGCAAACATACGTCTTTTAAAAGCGTAGCCCCGGGTCTCCATTTTGTCAATTCATTTACCCATCGAGAGATGCGACCGGCCTTCAACCTTGACAATTGTTTGAGCTTGCTAGGATACTTCCCAAGAGGTCGGTATGTCCCAGACACTGGTTATCATTATCCCTACCGCGGTTGTAGCTGCGGCCGCGCTTGTTATTCTTGCGCTACTGAACGGCCGCAAAAACAGGGAAAAGCCGCGCAGGAAAAACGGCGCGAAAACCAAGGACAGAGCGGTCGTCATCCGGGAGGCAAACAAACGCTTAAGCCAGAACCCGCGGGATGCCGAAGCGCTGAAATC
>JAFGHN010000089.1 GCA_016930115.1 Spirochaetales bacterium
ATTCGCTGCCGTCATCCCGGTCATCGAAGAGGTTCTCCACGTTGTAGCTCATGATGTTCACGGCGGGCGAAAAGGAAAACCCGTTCAAGGTGCAGCGGGCACACGATGTGAGGGCGGTCGAGGCCGCCAACAGAACAAAAAAACATTTGCACTTCATATCTCCCCCACGGCCCGGGACCCGGACTATTGGGGCCGTGCCACACGCCTCAGTCGTAAAGACCTCCCTGTAAGACGATGGGCATGCGGCAGCCGGCGCCAACAGTCGGTTTCCCGATGTGCCTTATGCGAGATATGAACGGATTAACTCGGTTTCCGCTTCAGCGGTGTTTCCAGTGGTTTTGAAACTCTCTCCCGAGATAAGCTCGTAGGCCTGTATATATCGCCACGCCACCTCGGCGCGGACTTCATCAGGGATTTCGGGCGGGGTGCCCTTCCCCATGTAACCGTGTTCAATAAGCCACTGCCGCAGGTACTCCTTGTCTATTTCGCGCTGTTTCTCACCGGCCTTGAAAAGCTCATCGTAGGCGTCGGCAAACCAGAAACGGCTCGAATCGGGAGTATGGATCTCATCGACGAGGAGGAGCTCCCCGTCAAGAACACCAAACTCGTACTTTGTATCGACAAGGATAAGCCCGTGTTCTCCGGCGAGCTCGCACCCGCGTTTGTACAATGATAGAGCGGTATCTTCGACCTTCTTCCACAAAGATGCTTCCACGATACCCCGGGTGACGATTTCTTCGGAGGCAATCGGCTCATCGTGATAGCCTCTCTCGGCCTTCGTCGATGGAGTGAGCAACGGCTTGGTGAATCGCTCGTTGAAACGCATACCTTTCGGGAGCTCGATACCGGAGACCCTCTTGCCCTCACGGTAGTCCCTCCAGGCCGAGCCGGTAAGGTATCCGCGGACGACGACCTCAACGGGCAATACCTCGCATTTGCGAACGACGACTGACCGCGCCGAGATCTCTTCATCGATATGATTGGGAACGATATCCGATGTTCGCTCAAACCAGTAGTTCGACAGGCGGTTCAGGACTTCTCCCTTGAACGGGATCGTCGACAACACCACGTCAAAGGCGGATATTCTGTCGGTGGTGCATATCAGCAACCTCGAACCCAGATCAAAGATGTCCCGGACCTTTCCCCTGGTGTAATCAAAAGGAAAATCGTCCGGTACGCCGGTGAATGTCGACTCTAGAAAAGGGGCGATTTCATTCCTCTGCATCCTTCCCTCCGGTTCTTCAGTTCTTATGGCAGCTCGGCCCGTTTTACCACTACCGACGAAATAAGACCGTACTCTTTTGCCTCAACGGCGTTCATCCAGAAATCCCTGTCGGTGTCATTTTCAACCTTTTCAAGTTTCTGTCCGGTCTCTTCCGCGATCAGATTGTTTATTTTTTGCCTGAGTTTTTCAAGCTCCCGCGCGTGAATCTCGATCTCCGTCGCCACTCCCCGTATGCCGCTCAGCGGCTGATGAATGAGATAGTGCGAATTGGGCAACCCTATCCTTCTCTCGGCCGGCGCCGCAAGCAGTATGAGCGCTCCGGCGCTTGCCACGAGCCCCATCCCGATGGTGTACACTTCAGGTTTGACGAATCTGATCATGTCGAAAATCGCAAAACCCGCGTCGGCGTCCCCTCCCGGAGAATCTATCAGCACCCGTATCGGCTCATCGGAATCTTCCTCGAGCAGGAGGAGCTGGCGTATGACTCTTTCCGCAAGCGCCTTGTCTATTTCTCCCGAGAGAATGATGTTGCGGGTACGCAGCATACGGTAGATCAAACCGTCGTTTCTTTCACCGATGTTGTTAACGTTCCCGTTCTCTTCGTCCCCGTCTCCTTGTCCTTTCATCGTATATATGGATTCATGCTCTCTTCTCATATCGGTCGTTGCTCCTTTTGTTTCGTATTGCCCGGCGAAAGGGTATCCCGCCAAACTGCGAGTGTTATATAATCTACAAAAAAATGGAGATGAAATGAAGTCCGGTTTTGTCGAAATCATCGGGCGGCCTTCATCGGGCAAATCAACGCTCGTGAATGCGCTCTGCGGATACAAAGTATCGATTGTATCGACGGTTCCCCAGACCACCCGCAACAAAATTCGCGGTGTTCTCACCACAGACGCGGGGCAGCTTGTTTTTGTCGATACCCCGGGGTTTCATACCTCACAGAAACGTCTGAATCTGCACCTCAAGGACCTGGTGGTCTCCAATCTCCAGGAGGTCGATCTTATCCTCTATGTGCTCGATGCCACAAGACCACCGAAGGACGAGGAGAAGGGACTGCTTGAGATTGTTGCAGAAAATCGCAAGAAGACGGTTGCGGCGATAAACAAGATCGATGCAGCCGAAAACGGGATCGAAATGGCCGTGGAGTTCCTCGAAACAGAACTGCCCTCTGAGAGGATCTTCAAGATCTCCGCCCTGGAAAAAATGGGTCTCGAAAGCCTTGTCGGACTGCTGTTCGCCCTTGCCCCGGAAGGGGATCTCATGTATCCCGGCGACATGTATACAGACCAGAGCCCCGACTTCCGCGCCTCCGAGATCATACGCGAAAAGGCGATCACCAGAATGCGCCAGGAGGTGCCCCACGCGATTTATGCCTCTATCGAAGATATGGAGCCGTCGGAAGACGGTGAGAGACTCTGGATCCGGGCATTCCTGAACGTCGAACGCGAGTCGCAGAAAGGTATCGTCGTCGGGAAAGGCGGGAAGATGATCCGGGAGATCAGGCTCGCGGCTCAAAAAGAGCTTTCCGAGATATTTCCATACAGGGTCGATCTCGATTTACGGGTGAAGGTCGTCTCAGACTGGCGAAAGCGCGAAAATCTTCTGAAGAAGCTCATTTACTGACGGCGCGCCCCCAAACGGGCGTCCGCTCAGTATCGCCTCAAGATCGGGAGGATCCGCTCCCCGCCCGCCGCAAGTATGAACGCAGCCAGCCGCGGCCCGCGGTCCTTGCCGAGCAACACACGGTAGCAGGTACTGAAGAGCTCCGCCGGCTTGAGGCCGTTTTTTTCGGCCAAGGTGTAGAAAAGCGTCCCAAGGGACTCCTCGGTGTGAGCCTCCAGCCCCGACTCGACGATATCACGCAGACCGGCGATAGCGGTGATGGAGGCTTTATCGAGATCCTCCACCGGGTCGTCAACCCCTCTGAGCACAAACCGGAAGTCTTCCGGAGCATGATTGGTGATCCAATTCCACGCGCATTCCGCCCTCGTCTCGGCCCGTTTCAGAGACTCCCCCGTCAATTCACTGTTTTCCGTCTCGCAAAACCTCGCGAGCGCGGAAGCGATGTCGCCGTCGTGGATCTGCAATAAATTGCACAGGTGCCTGAAGGGAAGTTGCACCGGCATCTGTTCGGGTACCGCTTCCACCTGCGAAAGCTCGTATATCCGGCGCTCCTTCTGCGCTCTCTTCTCACTCATCTGTTCATTGCCGAAGTATACGCGTTCGCACCGGTCATAATCCTCATACAACTTGATGACATCGAGATCAAAGGAAATGGCGAACTCGGTATCCGGTTTCGTCCCTGCGAAGAGGTATCGGACAAGTTCCGGCTGATAGACTTCCAGCACATCCGCGACACTCAAGACGTTACCCAGGGACGACGAAATTTTTCCGCCCATCCCCTTGATCGAAATAAAATCGTATTTGAAGGTTACCGGCGGTCGGTAACCGTATATTTTTTCTGCTATCTCTTTCGCGGTATCGAAAGATCCCCCGGCAGAGTGGTGCTCCTTGCCCGCAGGCTCGAAGTCCACCCCTTCGTAAGCCCACCTCATCGGCCAGTCCACCCGCCACTTGAGCTTCGCGCCGGCGGAGCGCCGCAGGTCAAGCTTTTCCGAGTTTCCGCAGGAGTCGCAGGAATAGCTGAGCATCCAACCGCCGTCCCATTCACCGATTTTTGTCGTGTCACGGTGGCAGGAGGAACAGAACACGCTTACCGGGCTCCAGTCTGAAGGCAGCGGTTCGGTCCGGTGTCTGTCGAGAGCCGTCCTGATCAACTCGCGGTGTTCCAGCGCACGTCTCATTCCCTCCGCGTATTCTCCGGCGGCGTATTTCTGCGCCTGATAAAGATAGTCCGGATGCACCCCCACCCGTGCCATCACTTTTTCCAGCGTGATCTCATTCGCCCGGGCGTAGCTCTCTTCGCCGCCGGTCAGATCGGGAACCATAGTGATGGGAAACCGAAGGTACCCTTCAAGCTTGTCTCTGTGGGGCATGTCCGCGGGCACCTTTCTGAAGACGTCAAAATCGTCCCATGAGTAAATGAACCGCACTTTCGCACCGAGCCGCCGCAGTGCCCTGACGACAAGCTCAACGGAGATGATCTCCCTGAAATTGCCGATATGCACGATGCCCGAGGGTGTGATACCCGAAGCGCATACGTACTGCTCCTTCTTGCCTTTTTCACGGATTATCTTTTCTGCGTAGATATCCGCCCAATGTACCGCCTGTTCCAAAAAACACCTCTCCCGGCCGCGTTGTGCCGCGGTGCATTATACAAACCCCGCCGGATCGATGCAAACAAGATCGCCGGCCTGAGCGTCCCGGGGGCTGCAAGCCGGAGGCCCGCGATCCCGGGGCCGGCGACGGATTGACTGTATATATCAGCATGCCGATACTTATCTATATGAAATCCGCCCCGGGGAAAAACGCCCGCGTCGTCACCGCGACGGCTCTTGTTCTTGTCCTTTCAGCCTCTCTCACATTCGCGGCGCCGGCACGCCCACAGCAATCGGCCGAACCGCCGTATGTGGAAAAAGGGATTGCGTCTTATTACGCCGGCAAGTTCCAGGGCCGCCTGACCGCCAACGGAGAGATATTTGACACAAACCGGTTCACCGCGGCGCATAAGACACTTCCCTTCAACACTATTGTGAAGGTGATAAACGACCGTACCGGCGACAGCGTTCTTGCCAGGATAAACGACAGAGGTCCCTTCGTGGAGGGCCGGATCATCGATCTTTCCCGTGCGGCGGCGGACACCATCGACATGGTGGGTATCGGCCTCGAGCAAGTGAC
>JAFGHN010000016.1 GCA_016930115.1 Spirochaetales bacterium
AAACTCCCGGCGGACGGAAGGAGGGATAAGCGCGCGTGTCTTCCTGAACGGCGGATGGGGGTTCGCTTCGAGTCCCGATTTGACGGACGATTCGATCGGCAAGGTCATCAGAACCGCCGCTGGGAACGCCCGGTTCATGGATTCCAGGCTCGGCAACAAACCCTACCAGCTTCCGTCGATACCCGGAAACTCATCAAAAAGCTTCGAGACACAAAAGCCGAGAAAAAGCCAGAAAGAGCTCATCGATTTCGCCCGGGAGGTTGATGCCATCATTCAAGGCGACTGTCCGGGCCTCCGTTCCCGAAGTGTGGTCTTGCAGGGCCTTGATATGGAAAAATCGCTCATCACTTCCGACGGGGCGGAATCGTATTCTTACATTCCGCGGACAATCTTCTACATCGATCTTTCGATGGAAAAGGACGGTGAGCCTTTTGAATTGTTCGAGCCGATGGGCGGCCGCGGTCAGTTTGAGGACCTGTTCTCCCAGCCGGCACAGCTGAAAGACGGCATACTGAAAACCTACGAGCACCTGCGGGCCAAATCTCAAGGAGTATACCCGCAGGCGGGAGTCAGAGAATGCGTGCTCGATTCGTACCTTGCGGGTGTATTCGCCCATGAGGCGATCGGGCATACGACGGAAGCCGATTTGGTTATCGGTGGTTCGGTGGCCGGTGAATACCTGAATAAGCAGGTGGGCAGCGAATTGGTGAACATGGTGGACTTCGCACATACCGCCTTTGGAGAAACCTGCCCGGTGCCTCTCTACGTCGACGATGAGGGTACTGTCGCGAGGGACGCGGTACTGATAGAGAAAGGCATACTGAAAGGTTTCATGCACAACCGCGAGACCGCGTTGCATTTCAACACTGAGCCGACGGGAAACGCCAAGGCATTCCGGTTCTCAGATGAGCCTTTAATCAGAATGAGGAACACCACCGTCCTCCCCGGCGAGAGCAACCTCGATGATATGATCGCCTCGATTGACGACGGCTACTATTTGCTCAGATTTAATAACGGGCAGGCTGATACTACTTCAGAGTTCATGTTCGGAATCAACCTCGGTTACGAAATCAAGAACGGCAAAGTAGGCCGGGCGATACGCGATACTACCATCTCCGGCGTGGCCTTCGAAACGCTGAAAACCGTCACCATGATATCGAACGATTTGAGTTGGTCATGCGGCGGGATGTGCGGCAAAAAGCAACCGCTGCCGGTGGGGATGGGCGGTCCGGCAATCAAGTGCGAGGTGTCGATTGGAGGCCGATAAGATGAAAGGAAGGGCGGCGGGCGAGCTGGCGCTCGATGCATTGAAACGGGCGGGAAGCGAGAAATCCGTCGTCAATGTGAGGATCGGTGAAGTCAAGGAACTGAATATCGAGGGAAGCAAGCTTACCCTTCTGCGTTCCACTTTCAACACAAGCATCGGTTTGACCGCGCTTACAGAAAGCAGGAAAGGCTCCATCTCGATAAACAAGCTCGATGCGGACTCCATCCGGGCGGCCGCCGAGGAGACCGTGATCATGGCCGGGTCGAGCGAACCGGACCCGGCTAACGAAATATCCGAGATGCAGGCACCTGCCGAGTTCACCTGCGGTATCGATGCGCCGGATCTCAATCTCATGTACGACCGGCTGCGAGAATTCCTCAATCACCTCGAGGAAGAATTTCCTTATACAATTTTGGAGCAGGGGATACTCAAATTTGTGACGGGAGAATCCTGGTTTCTCAATTCGAACGGCGTGGATTTCAAAACAAAGCGGGGCCATTACGAGTTCGAGTCGCTGTTCAGCACGAAGAAAAACGGAAAAAGCTCGTCCTTTAACAACACCGGGTATTCGACGGATAATCTCGACGTACCGATTTGGGAACGCGGGAGCGTTGAGGTGCTTCTCCGGCAGAATGCCGAACAGGTGGATACAATATCGGTCCCTCAAAAATTTGAAGGAGACATCATCGTAACCCCGGACGCACTGATGTCTCTGCTTGGCTTTCTTACCGGCAGCATCTCGGATATCCCGCTCATCACCGGGACCTCGGCATACAACGACAAACTCGGCAAAAAAATCGCCTCGAACGTTCTGACCCTCCGTTCCTCACCTCTGGCAAAAGAGCTGGTTGAGAATTACTTTGTCACCGGCGACGGGTATCCCGCCGCGGATTGTACCGTGGTGGACAAGGGTGTCCTGGCCGCCTTTCTGTTGAGCTTGTACGGCTCGCGCAAGACCGGCGGCAGGAGATCGCTTTCCTCCGGCGGCTGTTACATCGTCGAGCCCGGCGGCGATTCGTTCACAGAGCTGGTGAAATCCGTCAGGAAGGGCCTGCTTGTGTGCAGGGTTTCAGGAGGACATCCCGGTAATAACGGAGATTTTTCGGCGGTAGCCAAAAACAGCTACTACGTTAAGGACGGCGAAATCACAAAACCGCTCGCAGAAACGATGATTTCCGGTAACGTGGTCGCCATGCTGCAGGAGATCGGCGGCGTATCAAGGGAGCGCGTCAACTTTGGAAATGCGCTGCTGCCGTGGATCAGCTTCGGTGGGGTGACGGTATCGGGCAAATGAGGGGACATCGCACCGACAAACTGCGGTCCCTCGGAGGCGAGTGACCCTCAGCGGCCGCGCTGCCGCGGGCCGGGCGCGATCCGGTCCGGGCCGTGTGCTCTGTCGGCGGCCGGC
>JAFGHN010000090.1 GCA_016930115.1 Spirochaetales bacterium
TCCGCGCTCGACCTGACGGTCTGGCCCTGTTCGAAGAAGACAGTAAGATCGTCCAGGAGTTCCAGCTCCTGTTCGGAATCCTCTTCCTCCCATGCGCGTACAAAGAAATCCACACCCGATCGCAAAGAGTTCAACCGGCGTATGTTTTTTGTCCATATAGCGTCCTTGATCATCGCCACGAGCGAATCCAGACTCTCTCTTGTCCAGTCTTTCCTCGGCATGTCGTAAAAAGCCACCGCAGAAGTCACCCGTTCGCGGGCGTTTGGGATTCCGCTGATAAGCGTATCCGGATACTTCAGGTACTCCTTAAAGTGCTGCATTGCAAGGTCCCATTTGCCGAGTTCTTCGTATGTCCTCGCAAGATGGTAGTACGTTGCGCCCAAATCGATGTTTTCCCTAAAACGCTCGAGCAGCTCCTTGTAATAGTTGACCCGTATTTCAGGCTCATCCACCATAGATACCAGATTCGTAAGGCAGATGTAGTGTACCGAACGGTCGCCTTCCAATAACAGATCGCTGTAATTCTTGAGCACCCGCTCAAAATAGTGGATAGCGAATGGATATGCCTCCGCCTCCTTGTAATTCTCGGCCACCAGCAGCAGATAATAGGCGTTGTACGGGTCATCAGGATGTTTGATCACGTAGGTTGTCAGGAAGAGATTCATCGTCTGGTGGGCGCCGTTTTCAAAATATATATTGATGATTTGGCTGTTGCCGATAAAACGCGTTTCAGGCGCGCTGTCGGAGTTGTCCAACTTCCCTATCAGCTTACGCAATTCCCGTCTCGTCTGGCGATCGCCCACCAGGAACGAGTTTTTTTCGGTTTCACAACCGGCGAGAACAAAAATGAGTATCATCATACCGGCGATAAGTCGAAGCATGACGCAACGGATGGTAGCACATGGTAGAGCGGCAGACAACCGATATTCGTCGTCTCGCAGGTCATGCGCGTGCACTTACTTGCTTGTGTGGTAAGTTTTTATTAGAATGCTTCGTGAGCAAACCATCGCCTTGTGCAGTCGGCTTAGAGGGGTATATCGGTGAGTGAGAGAATCACGAGAGTAAAGAGCGGCCTTCTCGTTCCTGATAACCCGATAATTCCATTCATCGAGGGTGACGGCACCGGCCCGGACATCTGGGCGGCCGCCGTCAAGGTGTTCGACGCGGCCGTATCCATCGCATACGGGGGATCAAGGAAGGTCACCTGGAAAGAAATCCTTGCGGGAGAGAAGGCGAACAGGGAAACCGGCGAATGGCTTCCCGAGGAAACTCTCGAAGTTCTCAAAACCCACCTTGTCGGTATCAAAGGCCCGCTCACCACACCTGTCGGAGGCGGGTTCAGAAGCCTCAATGTCGCACTGCGGCAGCTCCTTGACCTGTACGTCTGTTTGCGCCCGGTGCGGTATCTACCGGGAATCCCTTCGCCGGTCAAGAAACCCGAGTTGATAGATATGGTGGTTTTCCGCGAGAACACTGAAGACGTATATGCCGGACTTGAGACGCCATCGGGAGATGAAAAGACAAAAAAACTCATCGAGTACCTTCATGCGGAGATGGGCTGGGAAGTAAAACCTGATTCGGGAATAGGGATAAAACCCATAAGCTCAAGCGGTACGCGGCGGCTTGTCCGCGCGGCTATCGAGTATGCTATCAAGGAGGGAAGAAGGAGCGTTACCCTCGTCCACAAGGGCAACATCATGAAATACACGGAAGGCGCATTCATGCAGTGGGGATACGAGCTGGCCGGCTCAGAATATGCAGACCGGACGGTATCATGGGAGGAATGCGGGGGAAATCCTTCTGAAGGAAAGATTCTCGTCAAGGATGTTATTGCAGATGCTTTTCTCCAACAGATACTCACCAGGCCGGAAGAATACGACGTTATCGCGACGATGAATCTGAACGGGGACTATGTCTCCGATGCCCTTGCCGCGCAGGTGGGAGGGATCGGCATCGCACCGGGGGCCAACATAAATTATGAAACAGGTCACGCGGTTTTTGAGGCCACTCACGGCACCGCACCCAAGTATGCCGGGAAGAACATGGTCAATCCAAGCTCGGTGATACTTTCCGGTAAGCTGATGTTCGAATATATGGGCTGGACCGAAGCGGCGGACTTGATAGACCGGGGCTTGACCGGCGCCATCGGTGCTAAATATGTGACCTACGATTTTGCGCGACTCATGGAAGGCTCTACAAAGGTATCTACCGGCGAGTTCGGCAGTCACATAGTCGATCACATGGTAGTCTGATCGCTGATTACGACCGCTCTATGGGCAATGTTACGGTACTTCGCACCGCTGCTACTCCTTGGATTACTCATTGTGGCGTGCGCGTCTCCACCGGAGGCTGTGCCGGGAAATGGCGCGAACCAGGCTCTCCGTGACGAATCCCAACTCATCACCGCCGCGAGGACAGATATAACGATAGGTTCGCCTGACAGCCTCCGGCGAGCGATCAGCGACCTCGACGCTTCCGACGCAAGAGAAAGTGAGGTGGGACGGGATCTCCTCTATCTGGCGTCAAATGTGTACTTGATTCTATACCCGCTTCTCGATCATCCGGCAGTGGATATCGTTCCGCCTCCTGCGACGAGCACCTATTCGAAAATGATAACATCGATAAAAGCGGGCATATATCCGGAGATTCCACCCGGACAGGCCTCTTTTATTACCCTCATCGTGCCGACCCTCACCGTTTTTTATTCGACTAGTGTGGGAGTTGAAGAACGCGCCTCGCAAGCCCTTGCGCAGGCCGTCACCTTGAACCCGGATTCGGTTGTGCCGTTTCTTGTGCAGGGCGTGCTTGCCGAGCGCCGCCGGGAGTTAGGAAATGCTTACCTTTTCTTCGACGCGGCCCTCAAGGTATCGCCGTCCTGTTATCCGGCGCGGTACGGACTTGCCCGGACAGGTCATCTTCTGGGGAAGAATGAGGAGGCGTATCGCTCGGTAACCCTCCTGAAGACCACGTTCCCGGGGAACATAGAATTCTTGAATCTCAGCACGCAGATACTGTTTGATCTTGGTCGCTATGCCGAGGCAGACAAAGAAAATCAGGAGGCCTTGAAACTCGAGCCTGATAACCTGAACTCTTTGCTTCTGAGGATCCGAATCCTTGAAGTGCTTGGTACGAATGATCCGTACGCCAAGCGCCTTCTTTCTCGAATCGAGCAGCAGTTGCCTCAGAATCCCGAGGTCATGCGGATGACGATGCGATTCCTGATAAAGGACGGCGAACTTGAAAGGGCGCTGCCGGTTGCCGAGCGAGCGCACTCGCTCTTTCCTGATGATAATGAATTTGAAAAAACCTACGGCAAGCTTCTCATCGATACAGGAAGAATCGAAGAAGGAAGGCAGGTCATCGAGAATACCCTTGAAGATGATCCGGACAGCATTGACAAGCTTGAGATACTGCTCAGTCAGGCTGAAGAAGAGAAGAACTGGGCGCGGGCGGGTGAATACGTACAGCGAATCCTCGAGCTCGATCGATCACCGGAATACTTGCGGCGCGCGGTGGATATCTATACCGCATACGGCCGATACGTCACCGCCGTCGGCTTTGCCGCTATGCTTTCGGACAAACCCGAAGTGACGGCAACCGATCTGATGGAATACGCTGGTATACTGGTCACACTGGGCCAAACCGCCCAGGCAAGGGGAGTGCTCAACGACGCGCTGGAGATCGCGCAAAACGGGCAGGTGAGGAGCGTGATTTACTACACGCTGAGTACGATAGCCGATACTCCTGAAGAGCGTTACGCCGCCTTGCAGGATTCGCTGTTCGAAGATCCACAGAACAGAGACACCCTCGTCGGGTATTCCGATTACTTTGAGACCCTGGGGGACTACAACAACGCCCGCAAATGGCTCGGCCGGGCTGTGGATCTCCTGCCCGAGGGTGAGGGCGAAGAGCTTCGTTCGCATCTTGCCGAGCTTGAGGAGATAGTGGGTGAATAGCACCGGCGCTACACAGGTCTGCCTGACGGTCGCTGAAAAAACGATCGCGAAGATGGTCGAGCGGATAACTCATGACAGGAAATACATAGATATGGCCGAGGTGAGGGCGGATTACCTTGATCAAGCCGAATTGGCCAAGGTGACAAATCTTCCCCGGCTGACTGATGTACCGCTTATTTTCACGATCCGCCGGACCCGTGACGGTGGGAAGTGGGGCAAACCTGAAAACGAGAGAAAGCCGCTTCTGCTCCGCGCTGCCGCCGCCGGGTTCGGTTACCTCGATCTTGAAGCCGATGTCGCGTTTGCCGACGTCGAGGCCCGCTGCAGGCAGGCGGGTACAAGAATCATCAGGTCCATCCACGATGTTGCCGGTGTGCCCGCTGAGCTGGGTTCAATTTTGAGAAATTTGCCCCGGCGCGGCGATGAGATAGCAAAGGCGGCGGTTCTGCCTCGCTCGACAGCCGATCTTATCTCTATTCTGAGAGCCTCCGGAGAACCCGGTCTCAAGACAAAAATCGTGCTGGGAATGGGGCCGTGGGGTTTCCCTACGCGGGTGCTCGCGGCGAAACTCGGTTCGTTTCTCACCTTCTGTTCCCCCGCAGGAATGGAAACCGCACCCGGTCACGTGGATCCTGAGACCCTTATCGAGACGTACCGGTTCAGATCGATTTCTGCTTCCACTGAAGTCTACTGCATTATCGCCAATCCGGTGATGCACTCGCGCTCGCCGTGGATTCATAATCCTGCATTCGAGTCTGCAGGCCTTGACGCGGTATACGTTCCTGTTCAGCTTGACGAACCGCGTGCATTTTGCGAGCTTGCCCGCCTCCTGGATATCAAAGGCGCCTCGGTTTCAATTCCTCACAAAGCGGCCGTCAGGAAAATCATCGTCAAGGAGGACGAAACCGTCAGCGCCGCCGGCTCATGCAACACTCTCTTCGCGGCCGATGGCGGTTTCCACGGAACGAACACTGATGTGCCGGCGTTCACCTCAACGCTTCTCGCCCTTGCCGGAGGTAAGCAAAGACTAGCCGGTATGCCGGCAACCGTGGTGGGTGCGGGTGGAACCGCGAGGGCGGTAACCTACGCGTTGACCACTTTGGGCGCCCGTGTTTGTGTCCTCAACCGCACGGTACAAAAGGCGGAAGCCCTTGCCGGAGAGTTCGGCTGTTCCTGGGCGCCTCTGGAAGAGAGCTCGATGCCGGTGCTCCGCCGGCACAGCGATCTCATTGTGCAGACGACAAGCGCCGGGATGCATCCGCAAGAAGGATCGGATCCGCTTTGGTTCTACAAGTTTCGCGGGGACGAAGTTGTCTACGATGTCATCTACGTGCCGAAAGAGACGGTTTTTCTGCGCAGGGCGAGAGAAGCTGGATGCAGGACCCGGAACGGGGAGCACATGCTTCTGGAACAAGCCTATCTGCAGTTTAAGCTTTTCACCGGTCTCGATTATCCTGCCGGCTGCCGCGGGATCACGGTCTTCTGATGCGAGGCTTCTTACGAGGTGGCGAATAGTGAACCGCGGACGCTCCGCACATGACTCATCGATCTTACCCGCAACTTCAGCGTGCTCAGATTCGGCAGCTCTCTGCACAGGAGCGTGAGATCCGCACCGCCTTTGCTCAGCTCCGCGGGCGCCACAAGATACCTCACAGATTTTCCTCCTGTTCCGCGGGTCATGATTTCGAGCAGCGTACCTTGCCTTGAAAGCGCCTGTTCGATAATACGCACTTTCCCGACGTAGTCGAAACCCTTCGCTTCATTTTTTTCTCTTGGAGAAGCGGCGTGGTATTCCAGTTGTTCGGGGTAGAGCAAGAGCCGCTGGCGTATCATCCGTGCGAGTTCTTCCCGCATCTCGGCGGTGACGTCCATGGTATCAAGCTTTCTGTTGAGTTCGGCGGGGACATCAATGCCGGGTTTCGGCCGGGGTTTCTTTTTTCTCCGGTGTAACATCGCTGCAGGTGGTGCGAGAAAATCGAGATCCTGAAACCGCTTGCCTGCATCGGTCTCTCCCTTGCCTTCAAGACTGCCGGATCCTTCAAGCGCGGGTTTCTGATTGATCCCGCAGCCGTGGAGGGTCTTCTCGATTTTTGCCTGGTCGCCGGCTCTCATAAGATATACTCCCGGCGCCGGTATCGAAATGATGAGTTTTTTCATATCAGGGTTGTGCTCGACAAGGTGACGGCGGTTCTCATCGACGAGGAGCACGCTTCCGTGGAAGATCCTGACACTCAGGAATTCTTTCTCCCATGATTTCAGCGAGAAAACGACGTTGGACGGCGGTTCAACGGCGGAAAGCATCTCGAGGGAGTTGATGAGCTGGGCCGCCGAAACACCATCGGCGAACCGTTTGGTAACCGTTTCGCGGGTGAGCTCGAATACCGGACAAACGTCGTAACTCACCAGCCGCGCCCCGAGTGCAACTGTAACCGTTCTCGCAAAGGATGCCTGTTCCGTGAGGGTAATCTCGAAGTTCGGCTGCAGCACAGCCGCCGGCGCTTCGATACCGTTGCCGGTCGTCACCGGAAGCGGAGAAGGCCTGTAACTGCCGCCTTCACTGCCCAGAAGGCCAAGTGCCTTCATTGCGTTCAGCAGCTTGATGAGGTGTCTTTCAACCGACAGCGAAAGTCCGCCGGCAATGAGCATTCGACCGAGCGAGAAGGCGGGGTAGGAACGTGACGGGTCGGCGCGTTCAAGGAGGAACTTCGCCGCGCAAGCATACTCGAAGGCGGAAAGACCCGGGTACGCCTGCGTTTGCTGTTGGTCCGCCGCTGCGCCGCTTTCCGGATTGTCCGCTGTCCAGTCACTCGCAGCCAAACCGCCGGCGAGACAGGCGAGCCTGTCTGTCTGCGAGAGCGACGCAAAATCCGCGAGTTCCCGATGCGCGACATCGAACTCACCATCGGCCTGGCGGATAATACCTGCCGATTCAAGAGCCAAAACCATCAAGATCAGTCTCCCTGTCGCCTCTTTCGTATCGGCGAAAGAGAATCTTGCGGCGGCCTCCTTGACGATCTTGCTTTTGAACTTTCTACCGGCTTTGAAGGGCGCGGGATGTTCCCTGATAAACGCCACGACGGAAAGTATCAGTCTGTCACACACCCAGGGCCCGGCACCTTGCATCGCACTTGTTGATTCAAACACGACGTGAGGGTCCACCACCGAGGTCTCCAGATCATCCGCGAGGAGGGGGTTGGGCCGCATTACCTCGGCGCCGTCTTCTATGGATTTGTAGATAAGCATCCTCTCTTCAAGGTTGAGCAGGTGGTTGTGGAGGTCGAGGTACGGCACCGTTCCTTTCAAGAAATCGTAGAGGGTGGGCAAGTCCGGTTTGTTCAACGCGAAAATTGCGGTCAGAAGAAAGGCGTCACCGGGCGAGATAAGCGATAGAATCCTTTCTCGTGTTTCCCGGCTCTTCAGGTAGGCAATCAAGTCCTCGAGAAGCTGGTGTTTATTGAAAGGGGTTTCGATTTTACCCAGGGCGAAGCGTATGACTTCAAAAAATTGCTGGTCCGGCCGTGTGATCAGGGCACCCTTCCAGCGTTCGACATCGGACGATCGGCTCATTTTGGTTGGAGTTCCCCCTTGTCCCAGATCTCGATGTGGTACCTGTATCCCTGTTCCGCCAGGAACTTCTGCCGGTTCGCCGCAAAGGTTTCCTCGCTGGTGAACCGCGATACGATCGTGTAGAAGTAAGAGTTGCGGCGCTTCGGCCTCAATATCCTGCCCAGCCGTTGCGCCTCTTCCTGCCGCGAACCAAAGGTGCCGGACACCTGTATGGCAACCGAGGCATCCGGAAGATCAATCGCGAAATTCGCCACTTTTGAGACTACCATGACCTTGACGCTTCCTTTCCTGAACTCATGATAGATCCGTTCGCGTTCCCGGTTTGGAGTGTTCCCCGTGATAAGCGGTACATCGAGTGCCTCCGCAAGTTTCCTTAGTTGGCTCAGGTACTGTCCGATTACCATTATCGAATCTTCAGGGTGATTTACGATAAGCTGATTGACGATCCTGTCTTTCAGATAATTCTCGGCGGCGATTCTGAATTTTCCCCGCCTGTCCGCAACGGCATACGGCATCTTCAGATCGTCGGGCAGGTCGATTCTGATTTCGTGACAATAGGCCTGTGCTATCCACCCTTTCGCTTCGAGCTCCTTCCAGGGTACGTCATATCGCTTTGGTCCTACAAGGGTGAACACGTCCTCTTCTCTGCCGTCTTCGCGGACGAGTGTGGCCGTAAGGCCGAGTCTTCTGATCGCCTGGATCTCCGCGGTCACTCTGAAAACCGGTGCGGGGAGCAGGTGGACTTCATCATAGATGATGAGCCCCCAGTTACGCTCGTGAAAGATGCGGAAATGGGGGAACTCTTCGTCTTTCGAAGGTCTCCAGGTCACTATCTGATAGGTGGCGATAGTGACGGGCTTGATCTGTTTCAAATCGCCCGTGTATTCGCCGATCGATTCGCGGTCGAGGTCCGTCTTTTCAACCAATTCCTCTATCCACTGGTGAACCGCCGCAACGTTGGTGGTGAGGATGAGAGTATTTGTTTTGTACCGGGCAATGATAGCCATTCCAACTATTGTCTTCCCGGATCCGCAGGGCATGACCACGGTGCCGTGTCCAAAGCCCGGGCTATCTCTGCCGGAGAAGGCATCGGCAGCCTCGGTCTGATAACTGCGGATTTCAAACGGCCCCGCCGGTTCTCCGGATTTCAGGTTGACATCCAGAAATGCCCCGGAAGTAAACGGCACCTCATCCTTTACCGGATATCCGATTTTGATGAGTTCGATCTTGACCGTACCCCGGTCGACAAGCCGCACGCGAAAACCCGCAACGCACGGCGTGAGCAGGCCCTCGAGCCGTTTATGGCTTTCGAGTTCCAGCCTCACCACCGGATCGTTTGTGACGAGCAGGAGGTTTGATTCGTCCTCCTTTACCATCCGCACCAGCCCGAAGCGTGAAATCACCTGCACAATGTGTTCCCGGACGTTTCCCGGTATCGGGTATCGGGACCAGCGTTCCAGACTTTCAAGGATCCAATCAAAACTCACGCCCAATGAAGCGGCGTTCCAGAGTGAAAGAGAGGAAATTCTATACGTGTGCATGTGTTCCGGAGATTTCTCCAGGTCGGCAAATGTCGATACTGCCAGCCGTGCCTCATCAAAATCCCTGGTATGTACGTCGAGCAGAAGAGAGCCGTCGCTCTGCACAATAAGCGGAAGATCGCCACGGTGTTCAACCATCGATGCTACACTATAGGTGCGCCGGATGTTTATCAAGCGAAATATCTTCAACAGCGCCGCACTTTCATGCATGCACCGGTAGAAACGACAGAGCCCCGATGTTATACTGTGTGCAGGCTGCCGCCTGCCATTCAATTACTTTGGCGGCAGCCTGTCAGACGTGAGGGGAGCTCATGAAAGAAATCGTGATTGTCGGCAGCGCGAGCGAGAACGCCTTTGTAGAAGATATCGCTCATCACCTGAATCAGCATGAGGATTATCTGGACATTATCTCTCTCAAGACTTTTCTGAACACGGAGTTTTGCCCGCGGTTTATCGTCGACGAACATAGAACCGACAACATCGGAAATAAACTTGCGGGTAAAGAAGTGGTTATCGTAACAACCTCCTTTCCTCCGCTTTCGCGGGACGAGCTGGCCATGCGCAATTTCCTCATCGCCAGAGCGGCGAAGGACAACGGAGCGGACAGGGTTTGCCTGCTCGAACCGGACCTCTTCTACTCGGCGCAGGATAGAGGCCCCCGGCCGGAGCACGGCATTACTGATTTCGAACGCGATCTGGATGATTTTAGAAAGTTTGACGGTCAGCCTTTTTCCGCAAGGCTCTATGCCGACCTGCTCAAAATGTCCGGTGTGGACGCTGTGGTGACGGTCCATAACCATTCCTCGGCGGTTGAAAAGATTTTCATGGACCGGTTTTCCGGCAATTTCTATAACCTCACGCCGGCGGAAGTCTACGCGAGCTATCTCAGGGAATCCGATATCGTGCGGCTGGGTAACCTTGTTCTCTGCGCTCCGGATGAGGGCGCGAAAAAATTTGTGGAGAAGGTGCACCGCACCGTTGGTGATGATTCGGTGGAAATGCTTTTCCTCGAGAAGTGCCGGCGTGACGAACGGGATATCGAGCTGTGTTTTTCGGAGAGCTCGCCTATCCGATTACAGGATATTCGAGATAGAGATGTCATAGTCATTGATGATATGGTGCGGACCGGTACTACCATCGCCGAGTGCTGCAAGCTCCTAAAAGAGTACAATCCCAGGCGGATACTCTTCTTCGTTACTCATTTCTACTCGAGCCGTGAAGGCCGTACAAATCTGAATACTCCTGCGATAGATGAAATTGTAACCACGAGCACCATTCCATCGATTCTGAACCGCGACATGCAGGGCAGACTCAGGCATAAACTCGTCGTTCTCAAGATATCGAGATGGATATCGAACTACATTCTCAAAGTGGTAGACCCTGACGCCGGGGAACTGCGTCCGCCACTCTACAAGGAAGACATGTCGTCCAAGAACCCGCGGTGGCACGGGACGATGGGGCCTCTGTTCTCCGCGGGTCTGGCCGGTAAGTAATTGAGTGGGCAAGCATTCAGGATAGGGGTAGTCTGCGGCAAACTCGGCGATGTGGACGGCGTATCCCTGGAAGTCAACAAATGGATTCGGACTCTCCTCAGACAGGGGCACAACATAACAACGGTGGCCGGCTGCTACACTTCTTCATTGGCGGAGATCTCTGAGGACGACCAACTGAGCTGCGAAGAGATCCAGTTCAACAGCCCGGAACAGGTGTACTACGAAAAATTGGTTTTCCCGCACCTGCATCGCCACTCACCGCATATTTCGGAAGAGCGCAAAAAGGAGATCATTGAAGGGCTCGAGATTGAGGGAAGTGAAGTGGCAAATACGCTGCTGGAGATCGTGCAGCAGCGGGACATCGACGTCATCATCGCGCAGAATACCAACGCTATGCCGATGACCTTGCTCGGCGGCATCGGCATACACAAACTGGCGGTGGACAGAAGAGTGGCGACTATCTTTCATCATCACGATTTCTGGTGGGAGCGAAGCCGCTTCAGCAGCAATCACATCGAGTCATTACTCTCACGGATCATGCCTCCTTCAGATCCGGGGCTCGAACACGTTGTGCTGTCGACCTATGCGGCGCATATCCTTCGATCTCTCAAACGCGTGCAGCCGCGGGTCATCCCCAACTGTGAAGATTTCGAGAACCCGGTTGTCCTTGACGAATACAACCGGAGCTTCAGATCGGAATTGGGTTTTGAAGAGGAAGATTTGCTCATCGTCCAGCCGACGCGGGTGGTCAGGCGGAAGCGCATCGAGGATGCGGTGGAATTTGTCGGGCGCCTCTTGGAGGCTCATCCCGAGTTGAGCGACAGAATCCGCTTCATCGTTTCCCTCTATCAGGGTGATGAGCCCGATGAGAATTATGTGGAGGAAATACGTGACCTGGCACGCCGGCGGGGTGTCGATATCCATCTCATATCCGACCGTATCGCCTCCAGACGAGGGGTGAGGGAGGACGGAAAGAAGCTCTTCACCAACAGGGACGTGTTGGCAAATGCGGACCTTGTGACGTATCTGCCTGTATGGGAGGGCTTCGGGAATGCGTTTCTGGAGGCGGTTGCCGCGTCGGTTCCGGTGGTGATTACGACGTATCTGGTGTACAAGACGGACCTGAAAGTCATGGGTTTTGAAAACATCGAGATCCTGGACAGATACGATGAGGCCGGGAAGCTGATCATAAACGGCGAAGCGGTTGAGCGGGCCTGCCGTGTCCTTCTTGACAGGGAGCTTCGCGAACGGATTACCCGGAAGAACTTTGAAATCGGCGCAAAGTTCTTTGGTTTGGATACCCTTGACCGACTTCTCAATAACATGTTTGACGATTACGGTGATGAGATTCGCGCCTCAAGAAAACGGATAAAAAAGAGTAAGGCGTTCTATTCGGTGTGAGCGGCGCTAAAAAAAACCGGCCGGGGGATTGTCGTCCCGGCCGGTAATCTGGTTTGTGTCTGTTCTAAAATGCGGGTTAGAATTGCACTCTCAACGCTGCTGAAAGTCCGAGGGACTGGCTCAACAGTTCGTAGAATCCGGTAATATCGAGTTTGATAAAAAGCAGATTCAAGGACGCGCCGCCGTAGACCCGAGTGGCGAAACCGCTCTTTGAGTTTGTGATGGTAAATCCTGTTTCCGAAAGCTGCGGGACGTCTTCTCCAAGCAGCAAGAGGGCTTGCTGTATTTCCGCCCATTCCGTTGCGTCGATGAGCTCGTCCATTTCGTTATAGGCATTTACATTCGTATAAGCCCCGCCGCTCACTTTGGATTTACCCATCGTAGCACCGATGCCAAGATACGGCGTGACGATCAGCAACCGTTTGCTTATCTGGGCCTTCACGTCGAACACCGTGGTCTCCCAATCGAACCCGAATGTGGGATCATCCAGAGTGATTCTATACGTACCGAATCCCTGCACCTCAAAACCGTCTACATTGATACTGTCACCGGCACTAAAGGAAACGCCGCCGGTCAGACGGTTAACACCCCCGCCGACGATGATTTCAGGGATGAGGCCTTTCTCCTCGACCAATCTCAACCGTACATCCGCTCCCACCAACTCGTAAGTCGCGCTCATCCCCGCCGGGAGTATTTCCCCCATATCCACTTCATCAGGAATGAAGCCGACCTTCAAACCGATATCGAAGGGGAGTAAGAGCCCTCCAACCCTGGCTTCAAGTGCGGCGGCCGGGAATGGCAAACCGAAGCGCTCTCCGAATTCCGCAAGCTCGGGAGGGAGGAAGTCCAGCATATCACCGCCGAGCTCACCTCCGGTCAGCGTACCGAGAACCTTACCAAAGGCCTCGGCGGGAAGGCCTACCGCACCGGCGCTCAAAGCTACGCCAAGGTGGGGGAAGTTGCCGATATACGAGTCCGACCAGTTGAGCCCGATGGTGGACGCGAACGGGAGAGCCGAGGACAAATCGTCCGCGAAAGCGGCGAAAGCGTCCTTGACAGCCTCGAAATCCGCGGGATCCTGGGCGAAGACACCTGATATAGTCAGGATACAAGCGAAAAGCAAGAATAGTATCTTTTTCATTGTCATAGTACCTCTTTGACACTGTGGCTACCTCAAATGTAACACGTACGGGAGGAAAAACAAATAGAATGAAATATGATACAATCACTCTGATTTTGTAGCGTATAATCGAACCATGATGTATACTCTCGGGAAAGTACCAGATCATGTCTAAAAAGTCCGGAAATGGAACACTGACCATCAACAACGCTGGGACCATCTTAGAGGCGGACGAGTCAATCAGCGGGCTTCTCGGCTATACCGGCGCACAGCTCGTCGGCTCTGCGCTCACATCGCACCTGACCGATACCTGCCGGAAGCCCTTCGAGCACGAGCTTGCGAGGATCGTAACCGGTGAGATCCAAACACTGCACTTGAATACGCTGCACGCGAAAAGTTTTGTGCTGCCCCTGGAGCTTACCCTGGTTCAGAAGACTGAGGATCATTTTCAGTTCGATGTCTTTGATCTTTCGCGAAGGAGCGACCTTGAGTCGGAGCTTGACCAGGTCAGGGACCACTACATGCTGCTCTCCGAGAGCACAACCGACGTCATACTTCAGATCGACAATCACTTCAACATTGTCTACGTCAATTCTGCGGTTACGAGTGTTCTCGGCGTGAAGCCTGAGCGGTTATTGCATGAAAGCCTCGAAATCATCTTCCCGAAATCTCAGTACTCCAGGTACCGGGAAAGGATATACAAGTACTTTGTAATCGACGATATTCACCGAAGCACAAAGGGACTCGGGAACGTCATCGAAGCGCTCGCCCGTAAGGCCGGTGGAGAGTTGATTCCGGTCGAGATATCCATGGGCAACTCGCGCGGAATCGGCGATGACCGGATTCTCACCTGTATCATCCGGGACATCAGCTTGAGGAAGAAAGCCGACCGGAGACTGCGGTATCTGGCCTTCCACGACAAACTCACGTCTCTCGGAAACCGTGACAGATTTGCCGAGAGCCTCACGAGAGTGCTCAACGAAATGACTCCTGAGTCCGGGAAAAGCGCGGCGCTTCTCTATCTCGATCTCGACGGCTTCAAGAAAATAAACGACAGCCTTGGACACGAAATCGGCGACGCCATTCTCAAGGCTTGCGCGAAACGTCTCGGCAACTGTCTTCGTGACGGAGATCAGGTGTACCGTTTTGATTTTGAAGAGATTTTCAGAGTGGGGGGCGATGAGTTTACCATCCTGCTGCCCTATATCAGCAATCCTGAGGACGCTTCCATCGTGGCGAAACGTGTGATCGATACGTTGACGCAACCGTTCAGCGTGGAGGGCTGGGAATCGATAAAGAATATCAGGCTGGGGGTGAGCATCGGTATCGCCCTCATTCCGCGGGACGGGCGCGATAGAACGGCTCTCTTAAGAAACGCTGATGCGGCGATGTACCGCGCCAAGGAAAGAGGCAATTCCTACGAATTTTTTACCGAAGAGATGAACGACATGGCGATGGAGCGGCTGCTGATGGAGGAAGGCATCAGGCAGGCGCTATCGTGGAATCAATTCGAGCTCTATTACCAACCGGTTGTCGACGCGAATGGCAAGATTTGCTCTGTTGAGGCGTTGATCCGCTGGAACCATCCAAAGCACGGGATCCTGCCTCCGGACCGATTTATTCCGCTGGCTGAAGATATGGACCTCATGAAACCGCTTGGAACCTGGGTGCTCTCGGCGGCGTGCAGAGAGTTGCACGCTTTCCAATCGCGCGGATACCCGGAACTCGTGATGTGCGTCAACATCGCCCCTTCTCAGCTTGAACAGCGAGATCTTTGCGAGACGATCGGCAACATACTCGCCCGCCACAACATCAATCCGCGCCATCTCAGGCTCGAGATTACCGAAAGCTCCATCATGGAGAATCCGGAGCGATCGAGGCAGCGTATCGACTTGATCAAGTCGATGCATGAGGGCATCACGGTTGCGATTGATGATTTTGGCACCGGTTATTCATCACTTGCATATCTGACAAGATACGCGGTTGACTATCTCAAGATCGACAAGTCTTTTGTCATGCAGATGCACAAGAGCGAAAACTCAAAGGTTGTCAAAACCATTATCGATTTAGGATTCAGCCTTGGGCTCGAGATTGTGGCCGAAGGAGTTGAAACAGCGGAACAGTTTGCGGAGCTCAGGAGATATGGTTGCCACTACTTCCAGGGATACTACAAAGCGATGCCTCTTTCTTCATCCGCCTTTGATAAGCTTCTTGAACGGGACGCCCGTGAGCAAGTGCAGTCGTCCTAGAAAAGGCTGGCGGTAGCCCGAGCGGCAACCGCGCCCTGAGGCCGCCGCCGGCCTGTCAGCCGTGCAGCGCGCTCTGGCGTTTGTACTGGTCTTCCAGCACTATCGCCGCCATCGCTTCAACAACAGGGACGATGCGCGGGCAGATGCACGGATCGTGTCTGCCCTCGGTCACTATCTCGGCTTCATTTCCGTCGGTGTCCGTTGTTTTTTGCGGGAGTGATATCGAAGAGGTCGGCTTCACCGCCGCCCGGAACACTATCTTCTGGCCTGTACTGATCCCCCCTATGATGCCGCCGGCGTTGTTACTCAAGAATCCCGAACCGTCTCTCCAGTCGTTATGCTCGTCACCGTGCATATCCGCCGCGGCGAAACCCGAGCCTATCTCGATTCCTTTGACCGCACCGATTGACATTACCGCCCGGGCGATTTCCGCATCGAGTTTTTCGAACACAGGGTCACCGATCCCGGGCTTAACGCCTTCAATAACGCATTCAACAATGCCTCCGGCGCTGTTGCCGGTCTCCGCGAGAGCGATTATTCTCTTCACCATTTCAGCCGCGGCCACGGCATCCGGCGCCCGCATCGGGTTTTTCTCGATTTCCTTGAAATCTATCGAATTGCACCCGACTCCTGCAGCCCGGAGCGTGTATGCGGTGATCTTGACACCGCGGGCGGCGAGCATTTTTCTTGCGACGGCTCCTGCCGCTACCCTTGCGGCGGTTTCACGGCCTGAAGCGCGTCCGCTCCCCCGGTGGTCCCGTATCCCGTATTTCGCGAGATAGGTGAAATCAGCGTGCCCGGGCCTGAAAAGTTTCTTGATATCGTCGTAAGCTTCCGGCCGCATGTCTTCATTGTAGAGGATGAGGAGTATCGGGGTACCGGTCGTACGTCCCTCGAAGACCCCTGACATGATGTGTACCGTATCGGTCTCCTTCCTGGGCGTGGTGACGGAGGACTGTCCCGGCTTCCGCCGGTCCAGCTCATGCTGAATGTCCTTTTCGCGCAACTCCACTTTGGGTGTCGCTCCGTCGATGATGACGCCGACGGCTTTTCCGTGGGACTCGCCGAAAGTTGTGACCCTGAATGCTGTTCCGAAAGTGTTACCAGGCATAACCGTACTCCTTCAACTCGCTTTTTAACTTGCGGAAAGATTCTTCCACCGGATTATCATCCAACTCGACTGTAATATCGGCGTGTGCCTTCATGAGCGCGCTTCTTCTTTCGTATAGCATGGCAAAAGCCTCGAAAGGTTGTTCCTGCGGCAAAAACGCCGGCAAGCCGCCTTTCATAATTCGTCTGAAAAGGGTCTCAATATCGACCATGAGGTATACCAGCGTGCCGCACCCGGCAAGGGCCTCCCTTGCCGCCTGGTTTTCTATCGTGCCGCCGCCGAGGGAGGCGACGAGAAACGAACGGCCCATTTCCTGGGCCAGTTTCTTCGCCGCGCGTTGCTCAAGGTCCTTGAAAAAGGCTTCTCCGTGCTGCTGGTAGATCTCCCGGCATGAAACAAGGCCGTCTGTTCTATACTCTCTTTCAATGAGCTCATCGAGATCAAGGTTACGGGTTCTCATTTCCCACGCCAGCATACCCGCGAGCGTCGACTTCCCCGAATGTTTCATGCCGGTGAATAGTATGCTTCTGTCTACCATCGGGATCCAGCGTAGCCGCCGCCGGGGGGAGCGTCAAGGAAA
>JAFGHN010000091.1 GCA_016930115.1 Spirochaetales bacterium
AGCGGCGCGGCACAAGGGTTTTACAGCTTTCTTCCGGCTTCTTTCCACTGCGAAGAGCGCAAATGTAAGTTCAATCTGAAGATACTCTTCGAAGGCGACGGCTACAAGGAATCCATCCTCGAACAGACGGTGAGGACCCACGGAGAATTGGCGGCGCGGCTCGATTTCAGAGACGATGGTTTCATAAACCTGGGAACAACCTGTCTCGAAAAGCTGCGTTCCTGAGATTGCATCAGCAAAAATGCCTCCGTTAGCTGCGACGGTGTCCAGGAAAATCGGACGGGCTCTCGGTGAGTACAGCATGCTTGCCGACGGCGACAAAGTCCTTGTGGCGGTATCAGGCGGAAAGGACTCGCTCGTTCTGCTTCACTATCTTGTCAATAAACGGAAGCATCTTCCTGTGGATTACTCGCTCAAGGCCCTTCATTTGAATACCGATGTTTCTCCGCACGGCCACTGGAAGGAATTCACAAAGGCCGTTGCCGGCCTGGGAGTCGAACTCGATTCCATCGACGTTTCAGTGGTGTCGCGTCTTGTTCCCGGACGGAAGATGAACTGCTACTGGTGCTCCACCCAGAAACGCGGGGAGTTGCTTGCATACGCCCTTGCCAATGGTTTCACGAAGATCGCGCTCGGGCATCACATGGACGATATTCTGGAAACCTTTCTCATGAACATGATGTACAAATCCGAACTCTCAACGATGTTGCCCGTTTTTACATACGACAAGTATCCCTGCACCATTATACGGCCGCTTGCGCTGGTCACGGAAAGAGAAATATTACAGGTTGCGGAGGAGCTTGGATACCGCGGCATCACCGATGTCTGTTCCTGTAGCGGACGGACAAAGCGCGCGGAGGTGAAAAAATCTCTCGACTATCTCTGCAGGGAAGGTGATTTTGTCCGTGACGCGATCTACAAGGCGATGGGAAACGTGAAATCGCGCTACCTCCCGAACTGACGGATCTGCCTCAATCCTTCTGTTTGGTTTTTTTGGCCGCCTGCGTTCTGGCGTCGATCTCCGCCCGCCTCGCATCCGCCGTCGCCTGGATGTTCTTCATGAAATCCGGGTAGCGTGTAAGGATCCCATCAAAGGTCTCCTTGTCGAGCCTGTAAAGATCGCAATACTCGGTCGCCTTGATGGTGGCCGTCCGCGGCATACTCAACAGAAGCGCGATTTCTCCAAAGAACTGTCCGGCTGTGAGTGTGGCGTATCGTGCGGTTTCATCGGCGGACATCACGTCCACCCGCCCGCGGCTGATGAAGTACATGTCAAAGCCCACTTCACCGGCACGTACGATATAGTCGCCCGGCGTGAAGACGACCGGCTCCATGTTCACTATGATATCTTTTATGAGGTCTTCGCCGGCCGCTTCGAATATCGGGACTTTCTCTATTATTTCTTTGTTGAGAAACAGCAACACAGATTGTTTCAGCGGCCCCGGCAGGTCCGCCAGCACGGATGACTCATCGTATCCCCGCCGGCTCTCCCAGAGATAATTGTAATAATCGTTTATTTTTCTCTGCTGATCCACAGGTATGTTTCTGTATTTCAGGAATGTGTTGATCTTGTCCAGCTTTTCCTTGTACTGCGTTTTTGCCACATCGATATTGGCGATCAAGTTTGCGATATTACCAATGACCAAACCGTACATGCCGGCGCCCAATATCTCGATAAAGATGACGTACAGCGTCTGTCGCGGCCCTTCCGGGGTGATGTCGCCGTAACCGATCGTTGTGATGGTGGTTATGGTCCAGTAGAAAGCCCGGATATATCGTTCGTAGTTCTGCGTACCAACGGGAGTTTCGTTGAGAAAAATCCACCCGCAGGAGGCCACATGTGCGGCAAGCAGTATCCAGAATACCAGAAGCGAGAGCCGCAAGATCGCGGGATTAACGTTCGTTCCACCGATCCGCTGCATGGTTTTGCCGACGTGGAAGAGTTTTATCAGTGCGAGCACTCTTACCAGATGAACGGCGCTCCCTTCGGGTGTCAACAGAAATGTGAGAATAATCCCCAAAGGGAGAGCGGCAATGAGATCGATGGTGAACCAGCCTCGTAAGTAGCGTCGTGCGACTTCCCGTTTGTCCTCGATGTTCTTTCCCTGGTAAATGAAGCTCGTGTTGAAAGACACGAACATATCGACGATGAAGACGATGGTGGATAGAAACGTAAGAAGTATCGGTACCGGCTCTCCGGTGTTTTTGAATACGACCGAGAACGGAATAACAAGCGCCGTACCGATGGTAACCACCAGCACGGTGAGATCCCAACATTTCTTGATTCTACTTTCCAGATGGATCATATTCTAAAATATCGGAAGGGCCGGCCTTTCGCAACAATAAAAAAGCGGGTGACAACCGCACGGGGGCACAGATGCCGGTAAACACCATTATCTGCGGCGCGGCAGGACGTGATTTTCACAATTTTAACGTGTTGTACAGGAACGACAGAAACGCGCGGGTCGTAGCGTTTACAGCCGCCCAGATCCCCAACATCGATGGGCGACAGTATCCCCCCATGCTTGCCGGTCCCCTCTATCCGGACGGGATCCCGATTCATCCTGAAGACGAGTTGCCGGAGCTCATACGGCGATATCGGGTGGAGGAGGTGGTTTTCTCCTATTCCGATGTGTCATTTACGCAGGTGATGTCTCTCGCGTCCAGGGCCCTTGCGGCGGGCGCATCCTTCAGGCTTATCTCGCCCGAGGCGACGATGCTCGACTCAAAGCTTCCGGTTGTCTCCGTGTGTGCCGTGAGAACCGGATGCGGTAAGTCTCAGACAAGCCGCGCGGTCGCGGACGCGCTCTCCGATCGGGGTTTCAAGGTCGCCGCCGTCCGCCATCCCATGCCCTACGGTGACCTATCGGCACAGAAGGTGCAGAGATTCGCATCCATGGAAGACCTGGAGAAACATCACTGCACGATCGAGGAAATGGAAGAGTATGAACCTCATATCAGGCGGGGGAGGGTAGTCTACGCGGGAGTTGACTACGCCGGCGTGCTCGCGGCGGCCGAATCTGAAGCCGATATCATCCTTTGGGACGGAGGAAACAACGACACGCCGTTTCTAAAGCCCGATCTGGAAATAGTGGTGGTGGATCCCCACAGGCCGGGACACGAGCTGGAATACTATCCGGGCGAAACTAACTTTCTCAGGGCCGATGTTATCGTCATAAACAAAATAGACACCGCTCCTGCCGCGGGGCTGGCCACCGTCGAATCAAACATCGCGAAGTACAACCCCAACGCCGTAGTGATCAGAGCGAACTCACAAGTGACCTGCGATGCTCCGGAATTGATTAAAGGGAAAGAGGTTGTGGTTGTGGAAGACGGCCCGACGGTCACCCACGGGGGAATGACCTATGGCGCGGGCATCGTGGCAGCCGAACGCCATGGCGCCTCCAGGATCATCGATCCCAGACCGTGGGCAACCGGCACGATCGCAGCGGTTTTTGAAAAGTATCCGGCGATAGGCAAATTGCTCCCGGCGATGGGTTACGGCGAGAGACAGCTCGCCGATCTTGAACTGTCGCTCAACAGGATACCCTGTGATGCCGTTGTTGTGGCGACGCCGATAGACCTTGCCCGGGTTATTTCGATCAAGCATCCCATAGCGAGGGTAACCTACGAGCTCTCTGTTCCGGGGAAACCGGACGTCCGAGAGATAATCGCTGATTTCGTCGACGGTATGCCGAAAAAAGGACCGCAAAACGGCGCTTGACCCTCCCCGGAACGCTCCTTATAATTTCCGCACACGTTTACCGATCGCTCATTTCCTTGAGTCTCTCTATCCAGTGTTAGTCTAAGAGGTTTTCGATGAAGGTCAGAGTCCGATACGCACCGTCTCCAACCGG
>JAFGHN010000092.1 GCA_016930115.1 Spirochaetales bacterium
ATGCTCAAATCATCGGCGAGGATGAGCACGATTCTCGGGGCGTTTCGCCCCACGCGGGCTTGTCTTTCCAGGATCGTTTCCTTCATTTTGCGGGCATTTTCGTCGGCAACAATGTCCCACCTCCTGCTCCCGAGCGGCCAGAGCAGGAAGAAGAGCAGGACGAGAATCGGAGCTAAAATCAGGAATTGCTTTTTTAGTCGCAAGTTTGTGCGTACTCCACTGTGATGTGGATACCGATTGTGCCAATAAATCGGCTCCGTGACAACCTCACCCCGGATATCGGGACCGTGTCAGGAGCCTGTCGCGGACAACAAACAACAAAAGGAGGCCGAATGATGGAACTGAAATCAGCGGAGGCCGGCGCGATCACGCAGGCTGGCGGCACGGCCTTCGCTCCGCCCGCCGACGAGATTGTCCGGGCCGGCCCTACCGGTGGAGAGCGTCAAAGTATGCTTTCGTGAATACGGGGCTTATCCTTCCGAGTTCATCGATCATGAAATCAAACTTGGTTTTGAGAAACGGATCGTTTCTCATCCAGCCGACGGCTTTTTTGTAATATGGTGTTATGAACAGCCAGGAAAACACCTCGGCTTTGTCCTGGTAAATGTCCGCCAAACTGTACCCGTTTACAAACCCGTCCTGAGGATGTTCTTCACTTACAAAGTCCCTGTCGTCGCGTATCATTGCCAGGGCACCGGTCTTTCTGTACGAGCTTCCCGGGGGATTGAAGGAAGCCCATTCCCCGTTATCGAAGTACCCCTTTTTGGCAAAATCGCTGTCGATCAGGTGCATGTACTCGTGGAAGAACGCATTCTTCAAGTGTTCGTCCGCAAAAAAATCATTCACTTCGATGATAACCGTCTGTTCGTTTACGTCGAAACCGGCGCCGACATCGAGGCCCAGAAAATAGACGTCTCCGACAAAAACGACAGATTGGAGCCCGGTGGCAGAAAGAAAAGCAGCGGGAAGTTCCTCTATGCACGAAAGAACGGTGTTGAGACTTCTGATCAGGTTATGGTTGTCCGATTCGCCAAGGTTTCGCCATGAGTACTGTCGCTTTATGGTATCGGAAACAGGAGCGTAATCCCGTACGACTAGTTCAATGTTGTAGGCCTCGGCAACTTCAATCGCCCGTTTGAATACTGGATCGACAGCTGATAACGCCACAAGATGTGGTAAGAACCCGGAATGATCTCCCGGTCCCGGACCGGCCGCCTGAATCGTGAGGCGGACCGGCCTGACGTGATAGCCGCCCGGTATGAGGACGGATGCGCCGCCCTCTATCGCCGCTGCGGTGAATACGGCGTAGAGGTCTTGCGCGCCTTCACCAAATCGGTTATAGAGCGCTTCCTCAGAAAACTCAAAAACAAGCTTGTCCCAAATTTCGATATCTTGTGTTGTGTCAAACTGATAATACTCCGTGACGATTTCTTTTCCGACTGCATCCGTAACTGACACCGCGAGTGTGATGAGGCGCTGTTGATATCCTTCGATTTTTACATCACTGAGAATGACCGTGAGGCCGCTTGAGGCCGTGTTATCACGGACCTCGATCTCACCAAGAAAAGCCTCCGCGTGGCCGGGTACGGGAAATAGCAGTGACAGCGGAAGAAGGAGAGCGCACAGCTTTCTCAACATGACAACATGGTGCATCATAACCACGGCCATAGACAAGCGCCAAGCAAGGTATCATCTCAAGATCGGGCGCCTCTCCCGCGAAGAACAGATTCTTCATGAGCGACGTGATTTCCCGCTTGTACGAGGATTACTCCGGTCACTTTTCGCTCGGGGACACGGTAATGAAAGCGGAATTCAAGCTTAGCATCTGGAAGCCATCGCGAACCCAGATTCGGACGTTCAACAGGCATTCTCTCTCGAAAGCTGGCAAGAGCGGTTCGATCATCCCGGACAGTCCACCAAAGATACCGTGGAGGCCTTCAAAAGGATCCATTCCTTGGCCTACAAGTTGCTTAAAGCCTTCGAAGATCGGGATTGGAGCACGCTATTTGTCAATCACGCCACCAGGGGCAAACAAACGCTCCATGATATCTTAAGGACCATTGCCGGTCATGTCGATTTTCATCCCGAGCTCATCGAGAGGAACGAAAAACTCTGGCGTGAGAAACAAGGATAGATAGGAGCACTAACCTTCCTGATAAGGTATAATCATCCGATCTTTTCCGGGGAACACCAACAAGCCTGCAAGGAGGGCAACCAAATGGCAAACTATCGACACGATCACACTCACATCACCAGCGCTGACCCCCAGTCGGTGATCGAATTTTATCAGAAAACCATGGGACTAAAGATCATCAAGGAAATTACCCTTACCGGCGGCAAAAAAGCGACCGACGTTGATATGGGCGGGGTGACTGTTCGTATCTCTGAAACCACCGGCGCCGATGCTGTGCTTGGTCCGATTTACGGCCTCCATCATATCAGCCTGGAGGTCGATGACATGGCAAGCGGAGTGGCGGAATTAAAAGCCAACGGTGCCGATATTGTCGTCGAGCCGAAGCAGACGCCTTCAGGTACCTGGCTCGCCTTTGTCAGGTGTCCCGACGGTACGCTGTACGAGCTTCTCCAGAAAGCAAAGTAATCCCGGGTTTATTCATAAGTATGGCTTCTTTATGAACACGATGCATATTACTTTCATAGGCTTTGGAGAGGTTGCCGCTCTCTTTTCGGAGGCTGTTCAGAAACGAGGGGCAATCGTCTGTGCCTACGATATACTGATTGCCCGGGAAAAGGGTTTGGAGACCCTCCAAAGGCGCGCGCGTGTCCCGGGTCTTTCGTTTTTGCCGATTGCAGAGGCCATGAAGGGCGCAGACCTTGTCTTGTCGACGGTTACCACTCACGCGGCTTTGGCGGCTGCCGAGGCGTGCTCGCCATATCTTGAACCGAATCAGACCTATATAGATCTAAACGCCGCGGCGCCTTCATTAAAGCGTGCTATTGCGGAGGTCGTTCAGGGCGCGGGGGCTCACTTTGTTGAAGGTGCCATTCTCGGCGCCGTCGGTATTACGGGAGCCGACACCAAAATCCTGATCGGTGGACCGCACGGCCCAAAAGCTGCTTTAGCTCTTACCCAATTGGGTCTTCACGCTGTTTTCTACAGTACCGATATCGGCAAGGCTTCCAGTTTCAAAATGCTTCGCAGCGTCTTCTCAAAGGGCCTTGAGGCACTCTTGATAGAATTTCTTGTTGCCGGCAGGCGTGCCGGCATCGAAAGCGAACTATGGAATGAAATAACGGAGCTTTTTAAGCACGATTCATTTGACCGTGTGGCCGCCAACTGGATCGAGACCCATGCCACCGCTCATGAAAGACGCTACCATGAAATGAAGCAAGTTACTGAAGTCCTACGGGAAATCGGCCTGGATCCGCTCCTTACCTCCTGCACGGAAGCTTTTTTCAAGCGTTCCTGCGAAATGGGGATGAAGGAAAGTTTTGCCGGGAAACCGGCCACCAGGCACGAGGTCATCGAGTTTATGGAAAAACGGTTGTAGCGGAGGAGAGATGTTATGAAACAAAACAAAATGAAAGCAAAACTTCTTCGAGGAGAGCCGGCCTTTGGAGTGTCCATCATGATTCCGTGCCCTCAGATCGTGGAGATGGTGGGAAAACTTGGTTTCGATTGGATTCTGATCGACTGCGAACACGGTACCATTTCGATTGAATCGGTTGAGATATTGGCCATGGCAGCGGAAGCTTGCGGGATTACGCCGATTGCCAGACCCCGGACCAAATCGCCGGAAGATATTCTGAATGTTCTTGACCGGGGGGTTATGGGTGTACAGGTTCCCCATGTGAATACCGCTGAAGATGCTCGAAAGGTGGTGGAAGCCGTTAAATATCATCCCGTTGGGAAACGAGGGTTGGCAGCCGGCACCAGGCCCGACGAATATGGATTTGGAGAGACCATGGATCGGTTTGTCGAAATATCCAACCGGGAGACCCTTGTATGCGTTCAGCTCGAAGAGGGACTGGCCATAGAAAATGCGGATGACATCTTGAACGTTGACCACGTGGATGTGTTTTTTATCGGACCGTCCGATTTATCACAATCAATGGGGTATCCCGGTAATGCAAAAGCGCCGGCTGTCCAGGAAGCCATAGAGTCTACGTTCAGAAAAATACTATCCGCGAGAAGAATTGCCGGAACACCTGGATCGAGCGACAACATCAAAAGCGTATTAGAAAAAGGCGTTCTGTACACGTACACGCACCTTACAAAGCTCCTGGGCCACGCCGGTAAGGACTTCTTCAAAAACGCAGGCGTCAGCCCTCAATCCGGGCGCTGAATGCGCATCTTGAGCTAGGGTATGGATACACAAGCTGCGGGAAACATAATCGGTGGAATCATCCCCGCGTTCGTATTCGGCGGCTACGGAGCCATGCAGAAACAGTGCGTGCGAGCAGGCTTAGGCATCGAGGTGTTCTTTATCGTGTTGGGCACGACGGTGGCCTGCAGCGGACTTGCCATACGTTTCTGCGTCGGCGGCGGTTTCCTGACGTTGAAAGGTGTGTTTTTCACCGTCGGATTTGCCTCGTTTTGGTCGTTGGCTACCGGCATGATCCTGCTTTCGGTCGGCCGCTATGGTGCCAGTATCGGCCAGCTGGCGCCGTTATACAACTCGTCCACGCTGGTGACGGTGCTGCTCAGTCTCTGGCTGCTCGCGGAATGGAAAGAGGTCAGCGCGTTTCCGCTGTTGCTCGGCGCGGGTGTCGTCGTCGCCGGAGCAGTCGTGGTCACCTTCGCTACCAGGGAAGCTCCGCACGAATCGAGCGGCGGCAGCCACTCCTTTCGCCTGAGGAACTGGAAAGGGCTTCTTGTAGGTGGTTTCTTGCCTGCGCTGGCGCTTGGCCTCACCGGGCCCCTCATGAAGGGCGCCATGCGAGCGGGCCTGGGTATCGGCGAGTTCCTGATCCTGTTCGGCATTACACTGACGCTTGTCGGCGTGAGCTGTCTGGCCGTAACCCGCCGCAGGGCAATTCCCAGAGCCGGCTTGAGGACGGGGATTATCACCGGCGTACTTTGGTCGATAGGCACCGGTCTGAACCTTGTTGCCCTTGATCGGCTCAACGCCAGCATCAGTCAACTGACCCCGCTTTTTAACATGAACACTCTGGTGGTGGTGCTGCTGGGCCTGTGGTTTTTCAGGGAAGACAGGCACGTCAGGCCGGTGCCGCTGGTGGCCGGGGCGGTACTGATCGTGCTCGGGGGCGTCCTGGTAGTGCGTGCATGAGAAACGGCGCCGTTACGTTCGAGTATCCCGCGGTCTGATGAGCGCCGCGAAAACAACAATTCCGGCAAGCCTGCCTACCGCGCTGGCGATGAATACGAAACGAAACCCTATCGCGTCTATTAACATGCCGCCGAACAGCGGGCCGAGAACCGCCGCGGCGAATACGGTGATCTGAAACAAGGCGGCGGCTGCTGCACGTTGTGAAGGCGGAGAGATTTCCAGAAGAAGATTGAAGTGAGCGAGATTAAAGCCTGCCCACAAGAATCCTCCGGCAAAACTGATCGGAAGTACCTGTAGCGGCCGGCTGATCGCGAGCCACAGCGCCGGCAGTACGGGAATGAGAAAACCCGTGAGCCTTTGTACGCGGATATTGCCTCGCTTGCTGGAAAGGGGTCCAAAGACAAGCAGCCCTCCAATAGATGCAAGAGTCGAGACCGCCAGATTTAGACCTACAATGGTCGAGGTCCCGCCCAATCCCTTGACTAAGTACACGTCGAAAAACGGCCCGCCGGTTTGCACCGAAAAGTGCCAGACAAAGGTGCTTACGAGAAACCCGGCATAGCCCGGAGTGGTCCGAAGCAGCGAGGAAAAATCGCGAATCCGGACCCTGGGCGCCCGCGAGTCCGCACCGCCAGGCTCGGGAATGCGGGCGAAGCTCAGCGTACCAATCATCCCCAGAACCAACGCGAGGCTGAAAACCACCTGATAGCCGAGGAAACCCGAACCGTCCGCACCGGACAGGTGACGAATCAGGTAGCCGCCGACCGGTGCGGCTATGAGTGCAGCCGGCGCTATCGCGATGCTCCGCCGGCTGAAATACAGGCCGCGGAGCCGGCGGGGAACCAGGTCGGCAACCAGAGAAGTCCACGCCGGATTTGCAAAGTTGCCCATAAAGGCCCGCAATGCGGAGATCGTAACGATGACAACTATTCCGGTGGTCCGGGAAACGGTAAACAATGGAAGCAGGATGAGTCCCAGAAGGAGCAGCCGTCCAATGCCGCCGCCGGTAGAGACGACAATCCGTTTTCTGTCGGCGATTCTCCCGACGATCATCGCCCCCGGCACGAGGGCGAGCATCCCTGTGAGGTTGGTGATTGCAGTCATGACTCCCACATGCGAGCTCGTTGCGCCGTAACCCAAGGCCATCAGCACCACGAAAGAAGTGTAAAGGTTATCGCTTGCCGAGCTGAAAATGCCGTCCAAGGTGAACATCCGCAACCCGCGTCTGAGCATGCTATCGGGAATACGGCGCGTGGCAGCCGGGCGCCGGTCGAAGGTTCTTGTCAGAAAGTGCCAACTCCAGCGTTGCGGGCGCAGATAGTCCCTCTGATTCACAATTTCCCGGGCTGCAAAGATCTTCTGTTTACGATCAATTCCACGCATCAGCAAAAGAGTATAGTGAGGCCGAAAAGGTCTGCATAGGCCGCGACA
>JAFGHN010000093.1 GCA_016930115.1 Spirochaetales bacterium
GAGAATGATCAAAACGGCCTGGAGAAGAAAGCAGATGAGCATGGTTCTTTTTCTGCCGATCTTGTCGCTGATGATTCCCGCCAGTATCCGCCCGCCACCGTTGCCGACGGCCAGTATAGCCACAAGAACAAATCCCAGCTCGAGATTAGCCTGTACCTTTGCAATGGCGGCAAGCTTGGAGATAATCATCAATCCGGCTCCCGCACCGCAGGCGTACATGAACCACATCACGTAAAATTGCCACGTTTTGAGCATCTCTTTGGGAGTAAACTCGGCCTTCTTGACCGAATCGCCCTTCTTGACTCCGGAATTTGCCTTGATCTGAGCGTCCTCAGGGTGCACAAAGCCACGCTTGGGAGCCTTCAAAAGCTGCGCCAAAACCACCACCACGACGAAAAAGCCAATACCCAAGATCAGTACCATCTTCTGGATACCGAGAGCCTTCGTCAGTCCGCTGGCCAAGGGCGCCGCATACACCGAGGCAAGGCCGAAACCCGAGACTACAATCCCGGCAATCAACCCTGTCTTAGCTGCGGGGAACCATTTTACCGACGGCGGGGTTGCCGCGGCGTAGCCGAATCCGATACCGGCGCCCGCCAAAACCCCGAAACCCAAAACAAAGCCGAGGGAAGATGTGGTGAAGCTCGCAATCACCATACCTATTCCAACAAGAATACCTCCAATGGTGGCCGCAAGCCGCGGGCTGATCCGGTCCTGTATACGCCCGGCAGGTACCATGACAATGGAGAATATCAAGCAGGCAATCGAGTAAGGAAGCGATTTCTCCGCCTCGCTCCAGGCCCATGAGTCAGGTATTCCCTTGCTTATGACACTCCATGTGTAGAGTATCCCAAGCGCCAGGTTGATACCCATTCCTGCAAAGGTCACACGCCAGCCGAGGTTTTTTCCTTCCAAACCGCTTCCGTTTGCCGCTAACTGTCCTTCATTACTCATTCTTATCCTCTTTTAACCGCGGCCCTTGATGAGTGCTTCCACGACGCTTGGATCAGCAAGAGTTGTTATATCGCCGAGACTGTCGGTGCTTTTCTCGGCTATCTTACGAAGGATCCTGCGCATGATTTTGCCGGATCTCGTTTTGGGAAGCGACGGCGCGAACTGAATGGCTTCCGGCGCGGCTATGGGGCCGATTTCCTTCCTGACATGCGTTATGAGCTCCTTCTTGAGCTCCTCGCTCTCTGCAACGCCTTCGTTCAACGTAACGAAAGCATAGAGTCCCTGGCCCTTGATTTCGTGAGGGATGGGCGTTACCGCCGCTTCAGCCACTTTCTCGTGACTTACCAGGGCGCTCTCCACCTCAGCCGTTCCAATGCGGTGTCCTGAGACGTTCACAACGTCATCGATCCGGCCCATCAACCAGTAATCCCCATCACTATCGATCCGGCATCCGTCCCCGGTGAAGTACATGTCTGCGTACATAGTGAAATAGGTATCGATAAACCTGTCATGGTCTCCGTACATTGTGCGCAACATGCCGGGCCAGGGCTTTCGAATGCAAAGCTTACCGCCCTCGTTCACGTCACACTCCGTTCCGTCTTCCCGGAGCACGACAGGATCAACTCCAAAATAGGGCCGCGAAGCGCTGCCCGGTTTCAATGTGTGGGCTCCCGGAAGCGGGGTAATCATGAAACCGCCGGTTTCCGTCTGCCACCACGTGTCCATTATCGGGCAACGGTTCCGGCCGATCTTTTCGTAATACCATATCCAGGCTTCCGGATTGATCGGTTCACCCACCGTTCCCAGAATCCTCAAAGAGTCCAGCTTGTACTTACCCGGCCACTCATCGCCGAGACGCATCAAGGCCCGGATTGCTGTAGGCGCTGTGTAGAACACGGTCACATTGAACTTGTCGCAGATTTGCCAGAACCTCCCGGCGTCCGGATACGTGGGCACGCCCTCGAACATCAGAGAAGTGGCCCCGTTTGCCAGCGGACCATAGACGATGTAGCTGTGCCCGGTAACCCAACCGATATCGGCGGTGCACCAGTACACGTCATCTTCGTGAATATTGAAGACGTGTTTGTGGGTCACGGCAGTCTGCAACAGGTAACCGGCGGTGGTGTGGACCACACCTTTCGGTTTGCCGGTGGACCCGGAAGTATACAGGATGAACAGCATGTCCTCCGCATTCATCTTTTCAGCTTCACATGAAGCGCTTGCCTTTTTGATCTCGTCGTGATACCAGAAGTCCCTTCCCGCTTTCATGTCGCAGGATTCGTTGTCGACCTTCACAACAATAACGCTCTCGATGGAAGGACATTTCGCTACCGCTTCGTCAGCGATTTTCTTCAAGGGGATATGCTTCCCCGCCCGGGGAGAGACACTGGAAGTAATCAACATCCGGCAGCTTGAGTCGATTACCCTGTCTTTTATCGCATCCGCGCTGAATCCTCCGAATATGACGGAATGGATTACACCGATCCGTGTGCAGGCAAGCATCGTGATTGCCAACTCGGGAATCATCGGCAGGTAGATCGCTATTCTGTCCCCTCTTTTCAGCCCGTGGGACTTCAATACATTAGCAAACCGGCATACTTCGGCGTGGAGCTCTTCATAGGTGTACTTCCTTACCGCGTCTTCGGCCTCGCCTTGCCATATAATGGCCGTCTTTTTCGCAGTCGGGGTACCCAGATGGCGGTCAAGACAGTTGTAAGAGACATTCAGCGTGCCATCCGCGAACCAGGTATGATCGATCTTACGACCGTTCGTATCCCACGTGTATTCGAGGCTCTTCGTGGGCTCCTTGAACCAGGTCAGGGTCTTCGCCTGTTCCAACCAGAACTTGTCCGGATCGTTAATCGATTCCTTCCACATTTTTTCGTACTGCTCCGGGCTGGAGATGTACGCATTGGCCTGAATTTCAGGTATGGGCGGGAAAGTACGTCCCTCACTCATAAGCGAAGTAATTCCCTTTTTGTTATTCTCCATGATCTTCCATTTCCTCCTCAACTTGGGATTTTTGTAGGTAAAATAATATCCAACTCACCGGTCCAAGTAAAACGCAAGTATGCTCTATGACGATATCGAATAATTACCAGGCTATGACAATATACCTGTTAAACGAATAGCCACCGGTTGTGTCCCGCAATCATAGATAAGAAACTCCGCAATAGTCAAGCCCGTCACTTACATTTGTTGCTCAAAGGGAGTGAAAAGGAAACACCTTTTCCTTCACGGCTTCGATAGCGGCATGCACCACCGCCGGGACATGCATGGTTCGATGTTCGTCCACTGCCAGCAACCTGTCCCGAAGGCCCCCCGCCCACTCGAGGCTCTCAAGCATAACACCGCCCATCCCCACGGACATGTCATGCTCCGGTTTTTCTCCGCACAGACTCATCCAACAGAGCGCCCACGCGCGTACCGTATTCTCCACGTTGTATCCGCCCCCGCCAGTGGCGAGTATCGGTTTTCCGAGGCCCAGCAGCCCCTCTATGATCGGCGGGTAAACGTTATTGGTCAGACGCAGGTGGGCCAGGGGATCGCCGGCGAGCACATCGGCACCCAACTCCACCACAAGAATATCCGGGTCGTAGGATTGCAGGAGAGGATACACTACCCGATTCACCGCCTCCATGTAGATTTCGTCGTAAGTTTCTACAGGAAGGGGGACATTCACGGTGTAACCTTCGCCTTTGCCCACTCCGCATTCACCGATAAAACCGGTTCCAGGGAAGAGGGTTTCCCCGCTCTCGTGCAGGGAGATGCAGAGCACATCGCTCCGGTCATAAAAGGCTTCCTGAACACCATCGCAGTGATGCACATCCAGGTCCAGATAACCGACTCGTTTTCCGGCTGCCGTGAGGGCAAGACACGCGATCACGATATCATTGATGTAGCAGAATCCGCCGGCGGCGGACCGATGCGCGTGGTGAAACCCGCCGGAAGGGTTGAATGCGATGTCGGCCTGACCGGATAGTATCAATTCGGCGCCCAGGAGCGTTGCCCCCGCGGCGAGCGAAGCATACTCATACAATCCGGGAAAAACGGGACAATCCGGTGTCCCCAAGCCCATGTACAACAAATCGGAAGTAATTCTACCGGTACCCGCTTCTATCAACGCATCGACATATTCCGGCGTATGAAAGGTCTCAATGCGCTCCCTGGCGGCGGGTTGCGGGACCGCTTCAAGCCTGTCCCCTCCCGTCAGTGATCCCATGTTTTGGAGAATTGAACGCGTTCTGCCCGCCCGCTGCGTCTTAAATGGAACATAGGCGGGGTATGGATACTTCTCGAACTCGCTTGAATAGATAAAAGCCTTCAATCTGATACCTTCTGATCAAGGTCGTATCTGATAACATAGGAATCGCCGTCAAATTCCATTTTTATGTCATACCCGCTGTTGTTGAATAAGGCCAGCATCGCTTTGTTCTCCGGCAGGACCGTGGCGTAGAATTTCTTCACGCCTCTCTTTGCAGCTGTTTGCGTAATGTGGCGCAGGAGAAACGTCCCCATTCCGTTGGCCTGCCATTCATCCTGTACGATGAAGGCGACCTCGGCCACCCTGGTTTGTATATTAAGGAAGTACTGTGCTATGGCTACTATCTCTTCGCCGTCGGGGCGCGGGGCTATGCCGACAATCGCCAGATCCTGTTGGTAATCCACATTGGTCAATCGTTGCACGTCACGGTGGGGAAACGTCTTTGTGTGCGTGAAGTATCGTTTTCTGATCGATGCGGAGCTCAAGGAATAGAGCATATCGGTGAGGGCTTCCTCATCGGTGGGTTTCACCGGGCGGAAGAATATCTCGGTACCGTCAGCCAGGGTATCGTAATGCTCCAGCTCTTCAGGGTATTCGATCGTTTCCCAGGAGAGCTCTATCTGGTCTTCATGGAGATACTTCTGTGCCTTGGCCGCTTTGATCAAATCATTGCGAAATTTGGGATGGGCGATATTGATGAGCGACAAGACTCGCTGTCTGATGCTCTTTCCGTGCAGGTATGCTATCCCGTACTCGGTAACGACGTAATAGATGTCGCCCCTCGTGGTAACGACGCCCGAACCCTCGGTCAACTTGGCTACAATCCGGGAAATTGTCCCGTTTGCAGCGGTGGATGGGAGCGCGATAATAGCCTTTCCCCCGCGGCTCCTCGCGCTGCCTCGTATGAAATCCACCTGACCGCCGATTCCACTGTAGAACCTGTAGCCGAGGGAATCTGAACAGACTTGACCGGTAAGATCGACCTCGAGGCCGACGTTGATACCTACCATCTTGTCATGCTGGGCGATAATAAAGGGATCGTTCACATACTCGGTGGGATAGAATTCAAAAAAGGGATTATTATCCACGTAATCATAGAGTTTTTGTGATCCCATGCAGAAGCTGGCGACGATCTTACCTTTGTTGATTGTTTTTCTCTTGCACGTCACCACACCGCTTTCTACGAGATCGATGATCCAATCACCGAACATCTCGGTATGGATCCCCAGGTCTTTCTTGTCGTGGAGGAATTCGGCCAGAGCCTGTGGAATACGTCCGATTCCGCACTCTATCGTGCTTCCGTCCTCCACCAATTTGGCGATATTGCGGCCGATTTTCCGGAGGTCCTCCTCCGGCGCCGGCGTATCCACCGTAATTATGTCCTCATCAAAGGGCACCAGCATATCGACGGCATGTACGTGGATAAAACTGTCTCCCAGCGTTCTCGGCATCCGCGAATTCACCTGCGCGATGACAAGCCGCGCATTGGCGGCGGCGGACTTCACGATGTCCACGGATACGCCAAAGCTGCACAGTCCGTTTTCATCCGGAGGAGTCACGGAAATCAAGGCGACATCGAGGGGAATCCTGCCCGATTCGAACTCCCCGGGTATATCCGAGAGGAAAATAGGGGTGTAATCACCGATTCCCATGTCAAAGGCATGGCGGACGTTCTCCGCGATGAAAAAGCTGTTCATGTTGAACCGGTCGGTGAACTTCTCGCTGGCATAGGGGGCAGACCCCATTGTCAGCAGGTGAATGATATGCGCGTCATAAATCTTTCCGGAATGCTCAACGAGGGCATCGACGAGATGCTGCGGCTGGGCGCATCCGGTTCCGATGAAAATATTGTCCCCGGAACGGATAAGCTGCATGGCCTCGCTCGCGGTACCTATGAGATCCGAATATTTATCTTTCCATGCCCCGTCGGCCATAGGCGACAACACTCCTTAGGGGGTTTCCAGAGTCATCATGGCATCTACAACAATGGGTGCAGAACCGTAGGAGCCCACGATGTACGGGTTGATGTCGATTTCCTTGATCTGCGGGAACTCGGTGACCAGTTGGGATAATCGCTGCAGCCCTTCCGATATGGCATCGATATCGAGAGTCTGCGTTCTATCGGTCTCTCCGCCCGCGTCATGAAGGAGACGGTACGTTCGCGTACTGAGCAGCATTTCCTTGGCCTCATCCGCGGTGATGGGTGCGGGATAAAATGCGAAATCCTCCAGTACATCGACGAACTTTCCTCCCATCCCAAACATCAGGAGAGGGCCAAACAGGGGGTCGCGGTTCATCCCGAGAATGAATTCCACACCTTCGGTCTGCATCTTTTCGATGAAAACGCCGATGATATCCGCTTCCGGAAACCTTTTTGGAATCCGGTACATCATCAAGTCATAGGCATCTATTAAATCGCCGCGGTTGCTTATGCCGACGGAAACTCCCCCAATCTCCGTTTTGTGGATAATCTGCGGCGACCAGATCTTCATCACGATCGGGTAACCTATCTGCTCGGCAATGTTGACCGCCTGCTCGCTCGATGTGGTCAATTGGCCTTTTGGCGTCAGAAATCCGTACGCCTGGAGGATCTCCTTTGAATAGACCTCTCCAAGCTGAGTATTCCTGTTTTTCAGTTGCCTGTTGATGATTCTTTCCACCTTATGCTTGTTCACCGGGAAGAGCTTTACCACCCGCTTGGGGCGTGATCGCCATCGCTGGTAACCGACCATCGCCTTGATAGCCGCAATAGCGCGTTCCGGCGTCTCGTACTCGGGGACGTGGGAACCGCGGAGTATTCCCACCGCTTCTTGCACCCTCTGTGCTCCCAGGAAGCAGGCAAGGACCGGTTTGTCTCCTTTCATGGAGGCCGCACGGACCACTGCTTCAGCGGCGTTCGCACACTCGGTTATCACATGGGGGCTCAGGACCACGAGGATGGCATCCACTCCCGGATCATCAATCATTGCTTCCAACGCCGTCTCGAACCTGTCCGCGAGAGCGTCGTCGGGAAGGTCGAGCGGGTTTTGTATATGAATACCTGTGCCGAGACGGGCGGCGAGGTGCTGTTGCGTTTCCTCCGAAAATCCGGCGAGCTCCAGCCCTTCCCGTTCGATGGCATCTACCGCCATGATTCCCGCGCCGCCTGCGTTGGCGATGACGGCAACTCTCGGCCCCTTGGGTAACGGCTGTGAGGCAAAGGCGCGGGCGTAATCAAACTGCCGCTGGATGGAATCACACCGTATCACACCCGCCCTCTCAAAAACACATTCATAGGCGTTTTCGGTTCCCGCCATTCTTCCCGTATGCGACGACGTCGCCTGGGCGCCGGCCTTGGTGACACCAGATTTTATGAGGAGAATCGGTTTGGTCCGGCTGATCTTCTCTGCTCTTTGGATGAAAGCGTCGCCGTCTTCTATGGTTTCGAGGTACCCGGCGATGACTCTGGTCTCGGAATCTGCTCCAAGAGCGTCAATGAAATCCAGCTCATCGGTATCTGCCTTGTTTCCGATGCTGAAGAGCCTGCTGAAGCCCAGGCGCTGGGCGCGGGCGATATCCACCGCTGAAGCGAGTATGGAGTCTGATTCGGAAAAATAGCCGATCCCACCCGGCTCGGGCATCTCGCCGGCAAAGCTCGCGTTGAGTCTGCAGTGAGGCATCATGATGCCGATGCAGTTAGGCCCGATGATCCGCAGGCCTTTCGAACGCGCGATCCGCACGATAGAGCCTTCGAGGGCGGATCCTTCGCTGCCGGATTCCGTAAAACCGGAGGTGATAATAACCGCCGCTTTGACACCCAGGTCGGCGCATTTCTGCACAACCGGTTTCACGCTATCTACCGGAAGTGCTATGACAACCAGTTGAGGTATTTCGCCGATGGATCTCAAATCGGGATAGGAAGCAATCCCTGCAACTTCGCCACCGTCCTGATTGATCGGGTAGATTGCCCCCTCATATCCTCCCCGGATCATGGAGGTGAGGATTCCGAGCCCCGCCTGCCCTGTTGCCCAGGGCGCTCCGAATATAGCTACCGAACGCGGACAAAAAAACGACCGTAGATCCATCGCGGTCGAGTGTAAACTCTTGCATGTGAACTTTCAAGTTGCACGGGACCGCGCCATAACGATTCCCCCTGGATTATTAATATTTCACTTGATATCTGAAGAATTTGAACTATAAAATACCATAACCGCATATTGAGGAAATTAAGTGGAAATCTATGTAAAACCTGCTCTGCGTGGTGTCCTGCTGCTCGTTCTGCTCGTTTTCCCTGTTTTTGGGATTACCTCCCAGGAGAACATCAGGCTTGATCTGAACCGTTATTACCGATTCCCGCTCTCCGTCGGCGCAGAATACGCAAGCTTAAGCCCCTTCAAGGACTACGCTTACGGCTCTCCCTATTCCATTTTTGAGATCTCCGGAAACGCCAGGATGCCTATCCCTCCGCTGCCCCAGCTGCAGATCGTGGCAAAGGGAGGAATGATCAACTTCAACAGCAACGATTCGCTGGATTTGCTTCGCTGGGACGGCACGCACTACTTCGCCGCCGCCGGTTTGGGTTTTTCGCACCGGTTATCCAAAATGGCGGAAATCGGCGGAAAGATTCTTGCGGGATATTCCCAGTGCATTTATGCGAATTTGATCTCCGCCGCGGGCCCCGTTGCTTCCCATAACCTTCTTGTTGAAGGGACGGTCGAAGCCGCCTTCAACCCGTCATATTCATTCAGCATAAGCGCGAGCCCAGGCGTGAAATATTTCCGGTCGTTCAGCCCCATGGATGACTTTGACGGCCTTACCTTCTCATTTGGTATCAGCGGCAGCTTTCGCTTTGGGAAGGATCCCGACTCCCCGGACATCGACATCCAGAATATCAAGTTCGGCGCTATCGATTTTCCCGATTTGTTCGCAGCCATGCAAAGCTACTATGCCAAGAATTCTTTCGGCTCCGTGGAGCTAAAAAACACAGAACGGGACAGAATCGAGGACTTGCAGGTTTCCTTCTTTCAACCCGGATACATGGATTCTCCAACGCCCTCTTTTGCTTTGACCGAACTGGAAGGGGGCGGTTCGATAACCGCACCACTGCTGGCTTCTTTCAATCAGGAAGTCTTCAGCACCGAAGGTATCACCCCTTTAGCAGGAGAGATTATCGTCACCTATAGAGTGAACCGGCGCGCGGTTACGCAGAAGCAGTCGGTTTCCTACGATCTCTACGATAAAAAGATGATGACCTGGGACGATGACCGGAAGGTCGCGGCATTCATAACACCCGCGGACAGCGCCCTGCAGAATTACGGAAGTTTTATCCGCCAAAGCTGCAAGGAACTCGAGCTCCCGGGGTTGAGCCAGGCGCTGCAGACAGGAATCGAGGTATTTCATGCGCTCGGAGAAATCGGCTGCCTCTACCAGCTCGACCCGATTTCGCCGTTCACCGCGGCACAGGAGAATAACCTGGTGCCTGATTCGGTAAGCCTTCCCAGGGACACATTGAAAAAAATCACTGGAGACTGCGATGATCTGACGGTCCTGTACTGCAGTATCATCGAAACCGTCGGCATGGAAACGGCGTTCATCACGATTCCGGGTCATATCTTCGCCGCTTTCAATACCGGCGCATCTTCAAGAGATTACGCTCAGGTTCACCCGGACAGAAGTATGACGATTCCGGTAGACGGCGAGCTCTGGGTACCGGTTGAGATTACCATGATCGGGCTTTCCACCTTTCGGGAAGCCTGGAGGACTGGAATAGAAAACTGGCAACGGTACGCGGACACTCCCGATGCGCGGGCATTTATCAAAACCAGAGCGGCTCAGGAAATTTACCGTCCGGTGGGTTTGCGCGAGAAAGATATGGGGTTTCAGTACGGGGAAGCGTCTAACATCCGACGGGCGTTTATTCAAGACCGAGACGCGATCGTTGAATCGCTGACGAAAGAACAGTCGGAAACGGCTCGGGCATCGGGCCGGAAACAGGATTACAACAGTCTGGGCATAACCCTCGCCCGGCTTGGACAGTGGACTATGGCTGAGGCAGCGTTTCGCCGGGCGCTCGAGATAGATCCCGGCTTTACCAGCGCCGGAGCAAACCTTGGCAACATCTTCTACTCTCAGAAGAAATATCCGGAAGCGTTGGCGGTATATCACGATGTGGAGCAGGCCATGGCCACCGGCGGCCGGGATAGCTCGCCTACCGCGCTAAAGGTTTTTCTCAATATTTCCAGGACGTACTACAACCTGGAGCAATTCGACCGGGCCGCTGAATACTTTAGCTTTGCCGAGGCGATAGATCAGCAGAAGGCGGCGGAGTTTCGGTATGTTTTGACCCCAATCGCGGATGTCAGCTCGCGGGCTGCCCAGATGCAGGAATCATCTATTTTCTTCCTCGAAGATGAATAAGGAAAAACGGAAGCTCACTATGCCAGAAACAGCACATGGAACACATGAAAGAATGCCGCGGGTATATTTGTCCGCCCTCGCCGTACTGCTCCTGCTCTCGCAGTTTTTCGGCTGCGTCCAGCCGCTGGATATCGATATGGTGACCATAGCCAAGGATGAGTTCGCACCGCGAATAGTCCTGATTCCTCCGGACGGACAGGTATACCGCTCCACACTCGCAGTTACCGGCTCCGTAGAGGATTTTGTAGACGCAGAGGGAACGAAAACGGGAAGCATACAGAACGGCTCCTTGAGATGGGGAATCCTCAACAAGGCCGCGGCCAAGTACAACGGCACTTTTGTTCTGGATTCGAATAACAACTTCACAATTACCGTAGATACGTCGGACTTGAGTGAAATCATTGTGCTCAAGGTGAGCGCCGTCGACCTGAGCGGTAATACCGGGGCGGCGGAAATCACCCTTGAGCCTTACCTCCAGGGCCCGTATATCGCCATCACTTCACCGCAGGACAACGAAGAATGGGCGAATGAATTAACAAAAACGGTCACCGGCAACGTGCAGAACAGCCCTTCGGACAGCGGCGTCGAAGAGGTCGATTTCGACACGCTCTCGGTATACGTGACCCAGAGCGAGAACTCCGCTGCAAAACCAGACAACTTGGTCACGAACGCGGAGGACGGCACATTTTCTTTCAGTTTTGCTACCGATGGGCTTTCCACGCGTCAACCCATAACGGTTTCCGTATCGGACCTGAACGGAATCCCGTATCAGAAAACCATCTATATCGTCTCGTCTTCCGAAGGGCCATATATCGAAATAACGTCTCCCGCGGACAGGTCTATCTACGGCAGCTTTGTAGAGCTTACAGGAAGCGTCCGGGTTTCCTCAGGGGCAGACTCGGGGACGGCCGGAATAACTTCGCTTGCAGTCTCGCTGGCTGGTGATGCGGCGAGCAGCTGCACGTATGTCTTCAACACTGCAACCGAAGAGTGGACCAGCACGGTCCCGGAAGGCTTCACCTTGACCTGGGACTGCGGCGTCGGCGACGGCGAGACCGACGGCGATTTCTTCTTTTCCTTTTACACCGCCGGCCGGGAAAACGATCAGTATATCGAGATAGTGGCTGAAAACATTAACCGCAGGCAGACGGTCACGACATTGACCTTGCGGGATGATAATGAAGGGCCCTATATCGATATTTCCGCCCCCGTCAATTACGAACTTTACTCCTCCACTGTCACTGTCACAGGAACGGTTCGCAATAATCTGAACGATTACATGCTGGATGAAATTGCTGCGATTCTCTGGAGCGTACCGGGGTCGACGATAAGCGGCGGCGCGGTCAATTACGATCTCTTGGACGGCAGTTTCACATGCAGCTTCGACGTCCCCTCTACACAGAGCGGCATGCTCACAATCCTCATAGCCGGAACCGACATCAACAACAACCAAACCGCCGAATACATCATGCTGATCGACGACCGGGAAGGACCGATAATATCCATAAGCTCTCCGGAGCAGAATTCTCTCTTTGGAGACGGTGACAACCTCATACTCGTATCCGGTACCATCCGCAACAGCGAAAACGAGGTCGGATCCGGGCCGAGTATTGTCGAAGCTTCCTGGGCCGTCATAGGCTCTTCGGTCGCATTGAGCGGCTACCTGGATCTGTCGGCTGGTGATGATTTCTCCATAAACCTGGATACGAATGGAATTACCGAATCGAGTATTTCTTTGATACTATCGGCCGCCGGCGCGGACGGACACGAAAGCAGCTTTTCCCTCACGCTGCAAAACGACAGAAAGGCGCCGGTAATAAGCTTCTCA
>JAFGHN010000094.1 GCA_016930115.1 Spirochaetales bacterium
ATCATTCCGATTCTTGTGATTCAGTGTTTTCCTCGGTGCTCTTATTGTCCGTGGAATCCTGCTTTTTTTCTTTCTTCTCCGGAGTCCGTTCTACCACCGCTGAGATGGCGCTCTTCGAAAACTCCAGTTTTGTAGTGTCATCCACTTTGACCACCACAGTCTCATCACGTACCGTCTGGACGGTGCCGCGGATACCACCGATTGTGACGACCTTGTCACCTTTCTTGATCTCGGCCAACATCCGCTTGGTCTCCTTCTGTTTCTTATTCTGAGGTCGAATAATAAGGAAGTAAAAAATGACGATGACAAGTCCAAACGTGATAATGGTGGTTACCAGCTGGCCCGATCCACCGCTTGATGCGCCGGAGCCGCCCGCGGGCATTCCCATGAGCAGCGGGAAAAAATTCAATACATAATTCATATCTAAAACCTCTTAAATAGAAGGCACCTCGCTCCCTGACACAATACCGTGCGCCTTGATATCCGTTGTCTTTACGCAGGATTTTCGCAGCGTGCACAGCAGCAACCGCTGCCTGGAACGTGAAACCCGATTCTAACGATCTGAAAAAATACCACGTATGAAGAAACCGCGTCAAGTAAATCCGGAACTACAGCACTTTGATTTTGGTAATGTCTCCGGGCATCTCATAAACGCCGAAAAGCCGTTTCAAATCGTCCTCACTCGAGTACGCCGTGTTTTCGCCCCGGTTATACGCCTCGATCACCAGCGCTATCTCCTGCTTGTCCCCGGAAAAGAGGGCCGAACAAAAAGCCGGTTTAAACAGTCCGGCTTCAAGCAGTTCCGCCGTTTTCAATTTTCCGTAACGCCTTTTCGCCTTGCCGTCCACAATCGCGGTATCACCATCGTACCCCACGGTGAAAATGTAGTCTTCCCGCCGCATCTTTTTACTTCTCCAACAAAAAGGCTCTCATGCAGTATAGCATGAGAGCCTTTCACTTATCAGTCACATTTCCGCATGCAACTACATCATTCCGCCCATCCCGCCAGGCATGCCGCCGCCCGGAGGCATTGCCCCGGCCGGTTCCTTCTCGGGAATTTCGGTAATGGTACATTCGGTAGTAAGCAGGAGCCCGGCAATTGAGGCAGCATTCTGCAGCGCAGACCTGGTTACCTTTGCAGGATCGATGATTCCCGCTTTGACCATGTCCACCCAAACCATCGCCCCTGCATCAAAACCGATGCCTTTTTTCTCGTGTTTGGCCTTGTCCGCTATGATTGCGCCGTCAAGGCCCGCATTGACAGCGATTTGTCTGATCGGTTCTTCAAGAGCGCGTTTTACAATTGTGAAACCGACCTTCTCTTCTTCATCGTAACTCGAGATATCAACTTTTTCGAGGGCGTGAACGGCCTGAATGAGAGTTACACCGCCGCCGGGGATAATCCCCTCATCGATTGCCGCGCGGGTGGCGCTCAATGCGTCTTCCACGCGGTGCTTCTTTTCCTTGAGTTCTACCTCGGTAGCGGCACCGACGTTGATAACTGCGACGCCACCGGCAAGCTTTGCCAGCCGCTCCTGAAGTTTTTCTCTGTCGTAATCCGAGGTCGTCTCATCTATCTGAGCTTTGATCTGGGCGATTCGGTCCTTGATGTCCGACGGCTTGCCGGCGCCGTTGATGATAGTCGTATTCTCTTTCTCAACTTTGACCGACTTGGCGGAACCAAGCTGATCAAGCTCGGTATTCTCAATCTTCAGACCAAGCTCCTCGGCTATGACCTGCCCGCCGGTGAGTATTGCGATATCCTCGAGCATGGCCTTCCGTCTATCACCGAAACCCGGTGCCTTTACCGCGACCGCGTTGAGCGTACCCCTCAGCGTGTTGACCACAAGAGTCGCAAGGGCCTCACCCTCGACATCCTCGGCGATCATGAGGAGCGGCCTTCCGGATTGCGCGATTTTCTCGAGCAACGGGAGGAGGTCCTTCATGTTGGAGATCTTCTTGTCATGGATGAAGATGAAGGGGTTTTCCAAAACCGCCGTCATGTCTTCCTTGTTGTTGGCGAAATAAGGGGAAAGGTATCCACGATCAAACTGCATTCCCTCAACGAAGTCTGTGGTGGAATCGATCGTTTTCGACTCTTCGACGGTTATCACGCCGTCCTTTCCCACTTTCTCCATAGCGTTGGCAATTTCGTCACCGATTTCCTTGTCATTGTTGGCGGAAATCGACGCGACCTGTGAAATCTCTTCCTTGTCCTTGATGTCTTTGGCCGCCTTCTTGATCTCTTCGACTGCCAATGCGACCGCTTTGTCGATGCCTCTCTTCAACCCCATCGGGTTGATCCCGGCGGCCACGCTTTTCAGACCTTCTTTGATGATCGAAAACGCGAGTACCGTTGCCGTGGTGGTACCGTCTCCTGCGATGTCATTTGTCTTTGTTGCCACTTCCTTGAGCAGCTGAGCACCCATATTCTCGTAGGGATCCTCCAGCTCTACTTCCTTCGCGACCGAGACTCCGTCCTTTGTGACAGTAGGAGCACCGAACTTCTTATCCAGCAGTACGTTTCTCCCTTTCGGACCCAAAGTCACTTTCACAGCGTTAGAAAGCTTTGTTACTCCCTGGAGAAGTGCTCTCCTGGCTTCTTCATCAAATAGTAGTTGCTTAGCCATTTTTTCACCTCTGATTTCATTTTCCCGGTAAAGCTCTCATTGGGGATAAACACTCACATTTCTGAACCGATACGAGTGTTCAGAGCATACGGGAGCTAATTTCCTGGCAAAAGATACAAATCTTTTTACGTTTCATCAATAGAAAAGTTCAAAAATATTGCATCCCGCACCTCAAAATGGGCACAATGACAATATGCACACCGATAGCCGGCCCAAAGCATGCGTTTTCATCTCAATTCAAACGGCGGCTCCGCGTTTATTTTGCGCGACCTTTTCGCGCTATGTCCAAGAAATCGAATTCCGGAGAGAGTTGGATGGCATTCCGGTCCATTGGTGTTTTCCCGCCTGCGTTTTTGACGATGAAAACGGTATCGAACCGCAATTTGACCGGATGCTCAAGCGCAGACAAGCGTTAGGTACAGACATGCTCCTTCCCCGAGGATATTCGGCCGCCCCACACACTCACTTACTGCGTAACGATATCCTTCGGGACCTGCAGTGGGCCATACATAACCCCTGGCACCCCGGCGCAAGAGAAATGTACGCCGACAAGTTGCCTGTCATTTTCCCGGCAAATCCTGATTGGAGCCGCGAGAATACTCGAGAGATTTACACCACGTGGGCTGACCGCTTGCTGCTCGAGTTGGTCGACGCTGCTACCGGCGGTGCCTGCTACGTATTGAGATACCCAAAGGAGACGCCACGGTTACTTGCCGTCCATCGAGTGCCGGACTGCATCTCAGACCGCAGGAATTCCGTGAAAAAAGCCGTTCAGCGCCTCAAACGATCGGCCTTTCCCCTTGCGCTTCATATCACGGCGGCGGAAACCGATCCGCCTGGGCGGGTGTCGGAGCAACTTGACGGGCTGTTGAGCCTTCTTCCCGCCGCCGCTTTCGGAAGCATTGACGAGCTCCCGGCGCAGTCTTCCCGGGAAGAGCCGAAGTGGCGCACTGTCCCGGTACCTTGCACCCCGGCGGATTTGAAACGACTACAGGAGAACGGATACGGCAGGACGGAAATAAGCGCAAGCTCGCGGAGCCTCCAAACGAGAAAGCGAAGTTCTGTTCCCGCGCGGGCGATAACAAGACAGAGGCTGCGGGCGCTTGCGCCGGGTGAAAGTGACAAGGCCGAGAGAGACCGGGATGCCGGAGATATCGGAATTATAGAAAGAACGCTGATCGCCGATATGTCCGGCGAGATTTCTCTCTGCGACGGCGACGTTTGCGCGCGGTTTGAAGAAGGCAGGCTATCCTCGGTCTTTCGCGGGGAGCAAGCCGTTATCTGCGAAAAACCGGTGTCATCGTACTATATGATAGAAAACCTTCGGTGCGAATTCACGAATCACGGCGCCTTTTCCTTTGAAAGTGAGCATGTACACGGGCTGCGAACTTCTCAGACTATACGGGGTAGCGGCATTGTGCAGGAGGGACGCGTCGTCAGAGACTACTTTTTTATCGAGGACGAACCCGGCCTTTTCATATCGACGGTGTATGTCTTTCCTGTGTTTGAACAAGGAGTGCTTGTCCAGAAGTGGGCGCCCTTTGAGCTCCCCCTGTTTGGATACCACCCGGATGAGGAGATAGCAGTTGAATCAAAGGCGCCCGATGGAGAAAGATCCGTCGTGGAGTTGACGGATAGTGCGGGCTGCTTCTGCGTTGCCGGAAACGCATTCCGCCTGAAGAAGGGGAACCACGTTGTGGATATCACCTATCCGGAAGACGATAGCGGTGTTTTCAGGCAGCTTCCCGTCAGAATCGAAAAAAACGGTAGAAAAGCACACGTCAGCATCACTCCGGAAGGATGCTACGCCCCGGTGCCTGGCAAGCGTTTCAGCGGTTTTGCGGTTCACTCGGTTTTTACGATAGACGTACAAACCGGCGGATCGGAGGG
>JAFGHN010000095.1 GCA_016930115.1 Spirochaetales bacterium
ACGGTCTGCGGGCTCAAGATTATCACGCCCATGTTCACGGCGTCATAGCCGTAAGGAAACTCCCTGCCGGTTACCGCGGGAACGAGTATTTCCTGAAAACCTTGCGGATACTTGTCGCTGACCGGCAGTAGGGAAATCTTATCATCGGAAAGCAAGTGTCCCTGGAGCCCGTCAAGCAGCTCGGGCTGGTTGATGCTGACCGCTATGGTGACCGTAGCGTGAGAGAAGACCTTCTCGAGCATCCGGAGTCCCTCGAGAAACGATTCTATGCCGCTTTCCGGCAAAAGAACCGTATCCGCGGCAGGCAGAAGCTCGTCTGCGACTATCCGGACGATAAGATGCTCGATTTCATCCGGGTTGACCGACGAGTTTGCGTATCTTGTCGGGATCCCGGCGGCGTCGAGGGAAGCGGCGCCGGCGTTGTAGATATAACCCTCAATTGAGGCGGCATTGAATTTCCGCCAATCCGCGGTTGCGCCGCCGAGTTTTAAGACGTCGTTTTTGCCGAATGCGTAACCCGGCTTTTTCTCGATAATAACAGCAGGCGCTCTTGTGATACTGGATACGGTACCGTCAACGGGAGAATGAACGGGCCCGGTGCCCACAGACTGCCCCGCCCGTACTTCATCTCCCACTTTCACCGAGGCTTCTATTGAACCATCGGGCCCCCGGTACAGAGGAAGGATAACCGTGTCAGGTGCTTCCAATGATTCAATCGTTTCGCTGGGTGCGCCCTTGAAGCGACTGAATCGGTATCCGCCCTTGAATGTTTTTTTTGCTTTTTTCATCTGACTGCTCTTGGCTGAATTTCGGGATAGATTCGATTTTGCTACCACTGATTCAGGCTGCTCTGTTATACGTGTCTCGCCGACCGCCGTGCTGATGGCGCGGCGTGGTTCTCCTTTGTAATAGTAGTTGGCCCACTCTGTCAATGTATGAATCGCGGCATGAGTCTATCCTTTTCCGGCAAAAATGCAAAGGTATCCCACCGGTAATCCGCGGCGTTTTGCATTGACCCATTCGAATTCGCTATGATATGAATGAATCTCTTGAAGGAGCGTTGAAAGTGGCAAAGCTGAAGATCACCGAGACAGACAGACGTATCATCGAGGTGGAGGTTCGTATCACCTACGAAGAAGGGGCCGAGGTAAGACGCAAACTGGACGGGCCTCCTTACTCGTTCGAAATAGAGGGGAATCCTCAGCGAATCGTATTTGCGGCCGATGTATACGGCGAAGTTGATACCGACATGAGCCTTGAATGCGGGGATATACAGGGTAATGTGAGCGCGGGCGCCGACATTACCTGTTCGGATTTATCAGGAAATATCACCGCCGGGGGTGACGTTACCTGCGAATCCGTAAGAGGCGATATCAACGCCGGTGGGGATGTTAACTGTACCGAAATCAAAGGTTCGGTCGTCGCGAGCGGAGAGGTCAACGTCGATGAGTTTGAAGAAGAAGTAGACGACGAGTTCGACGAGGAATTTGACGAGGAATTCGAGGAATACGACGACTACGAAGATGACGGTGAAGACGATCCTGAGGATTTTGAGTGAGCCTCGCCGGCCGGTAGGCACGCAAAATCGGCCTCTCCACTTCAGACACACACTTTCCGAACCCCTCCTTTACTCTTTCCTTAGAAAACGCTATAAAAAAAGAAAATGGAGAAAATGGCGATAACAGCGGCTGCAGTGCCTGCACACGCCAGGGAGGCGCGGCGTGATTGAGAGTAATATGAACGCTGTCCGGTATCAGATGCAGAGAAGGGTTGCGCTGTCGAGTTTCATTGCCATTGCTTCAATAGCTGTCCTGGATGTAATAGTAGGCCTCGCAGTCCGGAAGCTGTCGTTGGTGGAAGTACTGATCCATCCTTCAATACTGGTATTGCTCGCATTGGCGTCACTCTGCCTTGTCACTTCCTTAAAGGATTGGAAGGTGTTTCGGATCATTCACGTGACGTGCTTTCTCTGCTACCCTCTCGCCGTCATTTTTGTATTTGACGAATCACCCTATGATATGAGCTTTCTTACCTGGTCGATATACGGCATCATTCTTTGCATTCAGTATAGACTGCTGCACAAACGGCTTCTTCATTTCATCGTGGCATACATCCTGATCTTCTTGCTGATCCGTGTCGTGGAAAGCGCCCAGTACTCCGAATTCACCTTTCATGCCGCGATTGGCGCGGGAATTTTGTTGTCGCTGTTTGTCTATCTGTTCTGGGTTGTCTTTGCCGAGGAATTACGGGAATACATGCGCGCAAACGACATGCTTCAGGATGAAAGAAACAAGAATCTGATATTCGTCAAGTTCGGGAAGAACATCGCGGGGGTGGTGCATAATATGAAATCCGTCATGATGTCCTTCTCGGGTTACAGCGAGCTCATAGACACCAATAACCCTGCAAGTATTGAGCGCATCCTGGATCTCCAGAAGAGGGCTTCAACCCAGATGCTCAACATGATAAACAACTTCATGACCGCCGTTCGTTCGTACCAGCGGTCCGAGCTGTCGGTGGTTCATGTAAACGAGCTCGTTTCCAGCGCGGTCGAGATTTTTAGAGGAAACCAGATGTTCCGAAATCGGAACAAAATTCATTTTGATTTAAACGAGCCCGACATAATTGAAGCAAAACCCATGGAAATTATGCAAATAATCGACAATCTGACAAAGAACGCCGCAGAATCAATGCTCGACAACGGAAAGTATGATCTGTTTATCAGGACCGGTTCGGATAACGGGTATGTTTTTCTTCAAGTTGAGGATGAGGGCATCGGGATAGACAGCTGCGCCGCGTGCGAAAAGCACAACTGTATGTCGTGCAAAGAGTTTGCCATCGGCAAATCAAACAAGCCCGATGGAACGGGTATCGGTCTTGTCTATGTCCGTGAAATACTCAAGGAGTTGAACGGCAGCATGAACATGGAATCGCTTATAGATCATGGCACAAAGGTGACTTTGTATTTTCCGGCAAAGGTAGACGGCAATGGCGGAGTATGACAGATTCAACTCCCTCGCGCGACATATTTCGAGAAACGCGCGTGACAAGACGGATTCACAACTCATACCGGACCTCCATGAGGCCTTTGTTTCCTGCATCCCGCAACTCCCGGAGAACTTGAAGCACGATGTGGCCTACTATTTTGAAAACGCCGCCGAGAAAGCCGGCGTAGAAAATCCCGCTTCGTTTCTAGTGGAGAAACTGACCGAGGCGCTCTATCTGTTCGAAGGCGAGCATGACCGGATTGAAGAGACATTTACCGCGGCCGACTGGGAGTATATAAAAGAGGTTATCAGCGATTTTGCGCTCGAAATCGATCAGCCACTGCTTACCTACATCATGCGTCGGATAGTCTCACGCGGGCTGATCGACCGGTAAACCGCCGGCAGCTATTTCAGAGCGCTGCAAATCGCGTTGGTTACTTCTTTAGTGGTTGCGGTTCCTCCCAAGTCACGGGTAAGGACGGCGCCGTCCGCGAGAAGCTTCTCGATAACATTTCTGATTTTTCCGGCGACTTGCGCAAGATACGCATCCCCGTGCTTCTCCGAGAGCCATTCCAGCATCAAAACACCCGACAGTATGGTCCCAAGCGGGTTGGCGATTCCCTGGCCCGCAATGTCGGGAGCCGATCCGTGCGCAGCCTGGAAGTATCCGCGCGTGTCACCCAGTTCGGCGGTCGGCGAAATTCCCAACCCACCTACGGTCGCGGCGGCGAGATCGGATATGATATCGCCGAACATGTTCTCTGCCACAATCACGTCGTAGTGTGACGGGCGGGTCACCAGAAAAGCCGAGAGGGCATCCACGTAGGTATATTCCACTTCCACATCGGGGTACTCTTTTGCGACACCGGCACAGACCTTGCGGAAAAACGCATAGGACCTGAGCACGTTTGCCTTGTCGCACACCGTTACCCGGCGTTTTCCGTCCGCGGGTGCTCCATTTCTTTTTCGTGCCAACTCAAACGCCATCCTGGCGATCCGCTCGGTGCCTTCCCGTGTGACAACCAGCGTATCCGTCGCAGCAACATCCCGCAGGACGACGCCCCCGCCTCTTGAAGCGTACAGACCTTCAACGTTCTCACGCAGGACCACGTAATCGATATCCCCGGGTTTCGCGTATCTGAGGTGTGAGGTGGTGCCCGGGTACAGTTTTGAGTACCGGATATTCGCGTACAGATCCAGCTTGGCCCTGAGTACCAGGCCAAAATCCATCCCGACTTCGGTCCCGTCCGCATAAACGGCATTCGGCAGGCCGGCCGCCCCGTGCAGGATCGCATCCGCATTTAGACATCCTGCGTAGGTTTCGTCCGGGAGGGCCTTCCCTGTCTTGAGGTACGCGCCGGCGCCGCCGGGATATTCGATGAAGTTGAGCGGCTGTTTTGCCCCCGTGGCTGCTTTCAACACTTCGACCGTGGCGGCGCAAACCTCGGGTCCAATCCCGTCACCGTAAATAACCGCGATATCGTATTTTCTGTCAGATTGCATGTTTAACCTGTCCCTTTTAGAAGTTCTCCGATGATAGGGGGCTATGTGCAGGATGTCAACAAGCCAAACGCACACAACCTATCGGCTTGTAATTCGCTATGCATATACTATATTATCCTGCTGGCCGGTCGATATTTTAGGTGCAAAAAGCGCGATTACACCATGACATTCATGCGGACGAACGTAAAATACATAGTGACCTACGGCGCCATGGCGGCGATATTGGTGATTTTCTGCGCCTTAGAGCCGCCGGAGCCTCTGACCTCGGTAGGGATGCGTGCAGTGGGCGTCTTCCTCGCCACCGTCGTGGGCTGGATATTTTTCGGCACCGGTTACGTCAGCATGCTCTGCGTGGCTCTTTTTGCGCTCCTGGGCGTGATGACACCCACCGAAGCATTCTCCAGCTCCTGGGGAAGTTGGCTGGTCATCTTCATGATATCCTGTTTCGGCATGAGCGAAGGGTTGCGGATTACCGGCTTTTCCCGCCGTTTCGCGATATGGTTTGTCAGCCGGCGGTTTTGCAGGTCGAGACCATGGCTGCTGGTCACGATGTTCCTTCTCGGCTGTACCCTCATGGGTGCTGTCATGTCGCTTACGGTGACGGCGATAGTATTCATGGCAATTGCCGAACCGATGCTCGAAGGATTGGGGTATAAAAAGGGCGATCGTTTTTCAGCGATGGTAATGATGGGTATCGCCTGGGCGGCAACCGCATCATCGGCGATGACGCCGATCGGGCACGCCCTGAACGTTCTCATTGTCAATTGGGTGGAAGCGGATTTCGGCATAACCATGTCTTTCGCCAAATTTATGCTTGTCGGTATACCCTTGGGGTTGCTGGTGTTCGGTTTGATTCTTCTGGTATTTCGCTTTGTTCTGCGTCCGGATGTGAAAGAGTTCGGCGCGATGACCGCCAGATACATAGAGCAAGAGTCCGCCAAGCTGGGGCCTGTCAAATCGGAAGAAAAATGGGCGATCGGTATTTTCCTTGCGGTAGTATTCCTTTGGATTTTTCCAAGCATCTTTTCGCGGATTTTGCCGGGGATGAGTCTCTACATCAAAAACATGGGATACGCCGTGCCGGCGATTATCGGCGCGACCATGATGTGCGTTCTCAGGGTGAAGGGCCGCGCGATACTTTCTTTCCGCGATTGGATGGTAAACGGCGTGGAATGGACAACAATTTCACTTTGCGCGGCCATCATGGCGCTTTCCGCCGCCATCAGTAGTGAGAATACAGGCATTCAGCTCTTTTTGACGAAGATATTTCAACCGATTATCGACGGCGCCCCGTTTGTCGTCGTTTTGATGGTAACGTTGGTCTGGACCGTTCTTCAAACGAATGTCATGTCTAACACGGTATCGGGTTCACTGGTATATCGAATCATGGCTCCCGCTTTGGGGACCGCCGGATTGATAAATCCCGCTGCGTTTGCCTTTGTTGTGGGGGCCGTTGCCAACTATGCCTTCATTCTGCCTTCCGCCACCACTTCCACGGCTTTGGTGGTCGGCAGCGGTTGGGTACGTGTCGGCTTTATGGCAAAATACGGCCTTCTGATGGTGATACCGGTGGTGCTATTGTTCACTTTTGTCGGCTACCCGTATGCAATGATGATTTTCAGCGGATAACCTGGCGCGCTCCAGGTCCGGGTCGCATCCGCCTTCCGCTCTCAGCCCAGACGTTCCGCTATCCAGCCGCAAATATCTTTGAGGAGGGGGTAGCAGATTGTGTTTCTCTTGGGTTCTTTCTCTCTTGCCACTTGTTTTGCGTTATCGAAATCAATGCTGAGAATCTCGTTGCAGATGATTGAACCGTATTTCTCTTTGATGAAAGCGATTAGTTCCCGGGCGACGGCTGCGGGATCTTTTTTTTCTTTGATTCCGATTGCCATAAGGCCTCCGCTCACCCCGCCGCAGACAAAACGGTGGGTGCTTGCATAACCACCGCCGAAGGGCTTGGCAATTGAAGGGATCACATCATCGCCGATACCGAAATAACTACTCATAACGGTAAGTACGGTCTCAGCGCAGTTGTAGTCCTTTTCTTTGTCTATAAAATACCTGTCCACCTGCTTGCCCAACTTTTCCGTCAGTTCACTCATGCTGTTGTCCTCTGTGTATGTTATGGTTGTCCTCGATTGTACTAGAAGACCGCATTATGTTAAATCCACGAAACGATGGGTTTCATGTCTTTTCCCGCGTGAGAAAGCGGGATTCCAGTGAAAGGACAAATCTGGTATTGTCACCTAACCGTGAATGGTCACGGTTACACGTACACAGGCAGGGGGCCACATGAAGGAATCAAAAAAAATAGGAATAATTATCTGTGACCGTTACCGGCGGTGCGCCGGGGGAAAATGTTTCAGATCATTGAAAAACCGCGAGGGAGCTTTCAGCAGATACAAAGATAGTGAAGTTGAGCTTGTCGGATACACCGGTTGCGACGGGTGTCCCGGGGGTAACGTGGAATACGCGGTAAACGAGATGCTATCAAACGGCGCCCAGATCATTCATCTGGCTACGGGGTTGATCGTCGGATATCCGCCGTGTCCCTATATCACTTATTTTTACGACTACATTCAGAGGAAGTACGGCCTTGAAGTCGTGTATGGCACTCATCCAATACCGGAAAAGTATCTGCTTGTACACGAAAAAATGGAAACATGGAAAAGTGCTGAATGGCAGGCCATCATAGAACCCACTTTGAATGATCAGGAAACCCGGCTGGCGTACGACTGAGCGCTTCTGATCTTGTGCTTTCGCGCCGTCTGAGATATCAGGTTATGCTCGTTTCGGAATCCCCGACTCGCAGGGCACTCCGGTCTGGCAGAGGCCGCAGCCGTAACCCTTGAAACCATATTCGTTTTCCACATGCGGCGCCGTGATTTCATGGAGGTACGCCATGCAAAGTGCTTTGTCGTGGCCGTCTTTGCTCAGCGCGCCGGCGGGGCATCTATCGATACATTCACCGCAGGAACCGTTCATCGCAAAGGAACAGTATTCGCGGTGATTGGTGTAGGGCCTCTTATCGGGCGTTACCGGCGCTTCAACGACCACCGAGCCTAAACGCATGGCTTTGCCCACGGGCGTAATCAAGCCGTCGCAGAGGCCGAAGGTTCCGAGCCCGCAGGCATATGCCGCGTGCCTTTCCGACCAGGTTGAGGTGATTTGAAATGCTTCTGATTTTTCCGTGTGGAACTCTTTCGACAAGAAAGGTACAACCGCAGGATATCCTTCCCGGTTAAGCTTATCCTCGACATGCTTCCGCAGCGTGGAATTGAATTGTTCTCCAAAAACACGTGATTGCGCCCAGCGTCTCGCCGGCAACCTGTCCATCGCCGCGTTGTCGCGCTTTGTTGCCGGTGTTTGCGGAAGCACCCAGCTGATCACCGTCAAGTTTTCAGGGTTTGTCTTTCGATTGAAGGTCTTTTCAAATATCTCAGCGGGTGTCCAATGCAATTGCCCTACGTGGGTCTTGTAGTCGACAAAAATCGGGTCGGCCCCGGATGCAAATCCTATCAGCGGCTTTCCCCATGCGCGCTCTCCGCTTCCATCGCCAAGGCTGTTTTCAGGGGAGTTACACTTGTTTTCTATGGTTTCAGTTATCCAGGCTCTGATATCCTTTCTCTTTTGCATTGCATACCTCGATCCGGGAGCATACCAGCTTGGCGTTCCGGTGTAAACAGCAAACGGTTCAGGTTCGATAAGGCCCGCTCTGTCTTTTCCTCCGGTTTCTTAGTATTTTGAATGGGGTTTAAAACGATGCACAGATTGAGTGTTTGGGTAGTGTTATTTGTCGTGGCAGTCATAGGTACCGCGGAAGGAGAGACGGCAATGGGATCATACCTGCTCCTCGATAATTTCGCTGCTGAGCGCTCCGCCATTGATACCGAATGGGAGGGATTTACCGACCGCGTGATGGGCGGCAGATCTGACATGGCCGTCAGCAAGATACCCGATCCTGACGGCAATTATCTACGGATGCAGGGCAAAGTGTCCCTCGAAAACAGGGGCGGATTTATTCAGGTGAGATTGATGCTCAAGTCTTCATCGAAAGCATTCGACGCCGGCGACTATCAGGGAATCAGGGTCAATGTGCGGGGCGAAGGAAGCGGATATTATATTTTCCTTCGTACGAACGGCATGATCCTTCCATGGAAATATTTCTCCGCTCCGGTGCCGGTGACCGGCGAGTGGCGGCAGGTGGATATTCCATGGTCGGACTTTGTACCGGGGGACTATGGAAGATCGGGCAAGCTAAAGGTCGATAGGCTGAAAAGCCTTGCGCTGGTCGCGTACGGGAAGGAGTTCGACGCGATGATCGAGATGAGGGAAATCGGGCTGTACAAATAGGCCGCCGCCGAAGCCCCTGCCGTCCTGACGTATCGATAGGCATTGCACCCTTTTCGCCAGTTTGTTGGGGTTTCGGCGGCAGTATTCTTTAGTCCCTGACCTGTACGTTGGCGATCTTTTCGTAGAACTGAATGAGCCCGCCGTGGTCGTCCTTTTCTTTTCCGTCGGCGCGCAATGCGCACATCATCTCGAGCACCTGGGAAGTGATCGGAATCGGCGCGTCTTTGAGGTGAGCGGTCTCCATCGCGTTCATGAGGTCCTTGATGTGGAGCTCGATCCTGAAACCCGGCTTGAAATTGCCTTCAAGAAGCAGCGGGACCTTCGCGTTCAACACGGTTGAACCCGCGAGCCCGCCGCGTATCGCTTCGAATACTTTGCGCGGATTCACTCCCGCTTTTTGCGCGAGAATCATCGCCTCGGACATCCCGGCGATGTTGATTGCAACGATGATCTGGTTGGCGAGCTTGGTGGTGTTGCCGCTGCCGATTGCACCCACCAGTACGGCGGAGGAGCCCATGACCAGCAGCACATCCTTGACCTTGTTGAAGGTCGCTTCATCGCCGCCGACCATAATCGCCACGGTACCGTCTATCGCCTTTGGCTCACCGCCGCTGACCGGAGCGTCTAGCATTTTCACACCTTTTTTCGCCAATTCTTTTTCAACTTCAATCGATACGCCCGGGGCGATTGAGCTCATGTCCACATACATCAGGCCTTTGTACGCGCCCTCGAGTATGCCCTTTGCACCGAAAACTACGGCTTTCACATCCGGCGAATTGGGAAGCATGGTAATCACAAGCTCTACGGCCGAAGTAACCTGGGCGGGTGAGGTGCCTTTCTTGGCGCCCATGCCCGCAAGCTCATCCATCGGGGCCGGATTGATATCGTACACGATCAAATCGTGACCTGCCTTGATCAGGTTTTTTGCCATGGGTCTTCCCATGATGCCTAAGCCGATAAATCCAATTTTCATGATTCATCTCCTTTATATATGTCGTTGTCTCGCCGTCTGAGAACGAGGAACCGTTCACACCTGGCGTCTACTCTTACACACTATCAGAAACGGCGGTGATTGTAAAATCGGCCGATTGAGCGCCGGCTCTCCTATGGACGTTGTATCATGCCGTAGGTGATAATGCTGATCAACTCTTCGGCGAGTTTTGGCTGGGCGCTCA
>JAFGHN010000096.1 GCA_016930115.1 Spirochaetales bacterium
ACGTCGTAGCGTATTCCGGTGGAAAACCCCGCAAGGCAGCCCGTATCGACGAGGATTTTTTCTCCCTTGAGCTCCTTCTTCACAACCGTCCCGCCGACATGAATAAAGGCCTTGCCGTCACCGGTGAGCTTCTGCAGGATAAAACCTTCGCCGCCGAACAAACCGGTCGCCAGTCTCCTGCTGAAGGTGATTTCTATTTTCGTACCCATCGCCGCGCAGAGGAATGCGTCCTTCTGGCAGATGAACTCTCCACCGCATCCCTTCAAATCTATCGCCATGATCTTTCCTGGATACGGAGCCGCAAACGCGACGATCTGTCTCTCCGGGGCATGGTTTGTAAAATGAGTCATAAAGAGAGATTCGCCTGTGAGCAGCCGTTTCCCCGCGCCGAGGGCTTTCTCAAGGAATCCGGCTCCCGGGCTTGAGCCATCGCCCATTTTTGTTTCAAAGCCGATACCTTCGTCCATATAGTTCATAACACCCGCTTCAGCGATGACGGTTTCATGCTGATCGAGCTCAATTTCGATGATCTGCATGTCATCTCCGATGATCTCATAATCGATTTCGTGTTTCATTTGTGTCGCTCCTTAGGGTTGTGAGGTCGCGCGGCCATGTATATATTCTGAGCAAACGTATCACCGCTGTCAAATGCGGATTGCGGCGCAGGAAATTGCCTCCACAGTTTAAGCGATGCGCGCAAAAAATACTGGTACCGGAGGGCTTGCTATCGACGCTCCGTTGTGATAAGGAGAAATCGTCAAAGTCGCTGTCATACAGCGTGGATCTTGAGTGGAGTGTCGACGTACGAAAAGCATTTTTAGATGGCGGTCTTCAGCAAAGCCGGCCGGGATTGATCAGCAGATGAATGGGGCCTCCGAGGAAACCACCCGAATTTACTACCGTAGAAATGTAATCGTCCTTGTCCTGTTCGAAGTCGCCTGGGGCCTGGGAATGCCCTTCACTCTGTATCCCACTATGGTCCCGGCATATCTGACGGTGCTCGCGGCCTCCAAATTCCTGATCGGTGCGATGCAGGCCCTCTGGACAATCTGCACTCCCATTCAGATTTTGAGTGCGCACTTTCATGCAGGACGGAAACGCACCCGTAACGTCATGATCATCTATATGACGGCCGTGGGTCTGCGGTTGATTCACGATATTATCATCAACCTCTCCGGCGGTATTCTTCGCACAACAACGCTTCAATTTTTATTCGCCGCCGCGACTCTCGCTTTCGTGCTCTTTATCGTATACGGTCAGCCGCTGTTCTTCGGTCTCATGACCGAAAACATACCGCGTGAAAAGCGCGGCCGGTTGTACGGTCTACGCACCTTTGGCCTGGGAGTGGGCGGACTTGCTATGGGTGTCATCGCGTCCCGTATTCTCGCCAGGATCGATGCGCCGCGTAACTATCAGCTGAGTTTTCTTATCGGGGACGGGTTCCTGTTCCTATCGTGCTTTATGCTTCTTTTCCTTCGCGATGAAACTGCGGTAGACAAACACGAGAGCTTCCACACCCTGTTTGTATCATTGAAGCAGAAACTGAGGACGTTGCTTGACGAGCCGAATTACCGCATTTTCCTGCTGTTTCATGTGCTGAATGTAGTTGCCATTAACATCGCGGCATTTATCATTCCGTATGCAAAGGAACGGCTCGGTTTTCTCGATTCCCAGGTGGGTGCTTTGAGTCTTGTTTTTCTCGCAACCGGCGCCGTATTTGGTTTTTTTATCGGGCGTCTGGCTGACAAGTACGGCTATCGGATGGTTGCCATGACCCAAGCGCTGCTGTTGATCCTTTTCTTTGCGATTGTGATCAGTATGAGTAACCACTTGGTCATCTATATCGCCTACATGCTGTATTCCCTCGTCAACATGTCGCTGTTGATGGTGCTCGTCAACATGAGCGCGGAGCTCTGCCCCGGGATGAACGCCGTTGATCTGACTGCTCTCGGCACCACTGTGATACTACCGGTGGTGGCGCTTGTCAGCCCCGTCATGGGGATGGTCATAGACCGGACCGGCGACTATTTTGCAGTTTTCATGACCGGGTTGGTAATAGCGCTTGTTGCATTGATGGGTTTTGCTTTGATCGTGAAGGAGCCCCGCCGCGGCCGTCTCTATATAGTCAAGCAGATGATGGTCCGGTAGCCGCGCGGCTGCCCGCCGTATCGGCGCCGGTCGATCATTGACGCGGCATTTCCGGTGCCGGTGGGCGATTCTCTGCGCGGGTACTTACTCAAGTCATGTTTAAATTGCTATATTTGAGACCAGCCATGACAGAAGTGAGAACAGAAATCCCCTTTGAGATCGACCTCGAAGCACTTTCCCGCAGCCTGCACATAAAACCGGAGAGTGATCACGTCAAGGAACTGGCGGCTCTTGTGGACAAAGTGCGGGAGGTCGGCAGGCCGAAGGCGGTCTACAAGGAGTCCTTTATCGATGATAAAGGAGTCGAAACCGTCTCCATAGACGGCGTCACGTTCACAAGCCGCGTGTTGCGGAGAAATCTCGACGGCGTTGAACGTGTCTTTCCGTATATCGCCACTTGCGGCAACGAGGTCGATCGGATCGATATTCCGAAGGATGATTTCCTGCAGGAGTTCTGGCTTGACGCAATCAAGGCACAGCTTCTCCGTTCGAGTATTTCCCACGTAACGGGACTCTTTGAAACAAAGCACAAGCTGGGCAAGACTGCGCTGATGAGCCCGGGCTCCGGTGATCTCGAGGTGTGGCCGATCGAGCAGCAGCGTGAGTTCTTTTCACTCTTCGGCGATGTGGAGGGCATGATCGGGGTCAGATTGACCGATTCCTTCCTCATGATACCGAACAAGACCGTTTCGGGCATACGATTCCAGACCGAGGTCGATTTCCAGAGCTGCGAGCTCTGTCACCGCGAAAAGTGCCCCAGCAGGCGGGCTCCTTTCAATAAAGAGTTATGGGAATCGCTGCAGCACGAGTAACCGGAGAGTCTGGTTCGCCTTCCGGCGTGGCTCCAGCGTAACGCGGCACCGCTTCATCGTGCTCCCCGCGCCCTTACCAGGTTTTTCGTCATGAACATACAAGAGGAGACGAGGAAATTTTACGAAACCACGGCGCAGCGCACCTTCGATGAGTGGTTCGATAACGAAACACTCCTTCCACTCTTGAAGGATTTTGTCGGCAAACTTCCGGATAAGCCGGAAGTGCTGGAT
>JAFGHN010000097.1 GCA_016930115.1 Spirochaetales bacterium
GAAATCGAGGGGGCCGTGCGTAAATACAAGGGCCACTTGATTGAAGGCACACTCGACGAGGATGAACGGGGAGATCTCCGCGGCGCTTTCACCCTCGAAATCGAAAGAAAAGAAGATTTCAAAAATCTCATGAAGAGTATCAGAACTATACCCACCGTATTGAACATACAGTCTGTAAGTTAGGAGTCGACAAACCTGATGGTATTAACCGTTGTAATCGTCGTCTGTTGTATCGCCGCAGGCGCCATCGTGCTTGCTCACCTGGTCATGTACGTCGGCCTGATCGCGACGGCGGTACAGGGACGCCTTGGGGAACGCCGCGCAAATGCAACCGCCCTTTCCGTAACGGTGGTGGTCCCGGCGAGAAACGAGGAAAGGCTCCTGCCTCGCTTGCTCGCTTCCCTGGACGCGCAAACGCGCAAAGATTTCCAGGTGGTGCTGGTGAACGATCGGTCGACGGATAGGACGGGTGATATTATGACGGCATACGCGCAAAGCAACCCTCAAACCACGGTGGTTACAATCACCCGGACGCCCTCAATCGGTAACCACAAGCTGAACGCCCTCATAGCCGGGGTTGCCCGGTCACAATCGGATGTTCTCATGTTCACCGATGCGGATTGCGTCGCCCCGCCTGAGTGGGTGGCGCGCATCAGCGCCTGTTTCAAGGACGAGAACATAGGAGTGGTGCTTGCTCCCATAGAAACCGTGAAGACGGGATCGCCGCTCTCCGTTTTTCACGCTTTTGACCACATATTCAAGTACTCCTACACCGCCGGCTGTTCGGGTGTGGGAATGCCAACCGGGGGGTTCGGAAACAACCTCGCCGTAAGGAGAAAGACGGTTGACGAGATCGGCGGTCTCGCCTCGATTGATGTGACTTCGACGGAAGACGCGGCGTTGATCTCAAGGATACGCGCCGTCACATCGATGAAGGCACGGGCGCTTTTCTCCCGGGCCGTAACGGTTCTTACCGAACCCCAAGAAAGCTGGAAGGCGCTTACAGCACAGGAGCTTCGTTGGCATACGGGCGGGTTATTCTCCCCTGATCTGCAAACCCGCATCTCATACAGCTTCATCATGTTCTACCTTTCAATCAGCGTAGTGATTTCACCGGCCTGTTTCTTCGTCCCGGCGCTGTCCATACTCCCCGCAGTATCTTTCGTAACCATGAGCCTGATGGCGGTGATCACCGGCTTGTTTACTTCGCAGCCCCTTGTCTCCTACTGGCTCTTGCTGGTGCCGTTCATCATCCTCTCCATGGGGTACAATTCATACCTCACGGTGAGGGCGTTGTTCAAACCGAAGCTGGTCTGGAAAGGAAATCTGCTCGACTTTTCACAAAAATGACACTCCATGTCGTTCTTCTTGAGCCCGAGATTCCGCAGAACACCGGCAATATCGCCAGAACCTGCGCGGCGACCGGCGCCTCTCTGCATCTTATCGAACCGCTCGGATTCTCCATCGAGGATAGGTATTTAAAACGGGCCGGCCTCGATTATTGGGACCTGGTAGATGTCGCAACCCATCCCGACCTGGAATCGTATTTCTCCAAAACGCCGGGGTTTCAGCGCATATTTGCCACGAAAAAGACCGGAGCGACATACAGCAGTATCTCGTATGAAAGCTGTTGCTCAATAATCCTGGGAAAGGAATCGGAAGGGCTGCCTGAAACGCTTCTTTCGCTCAACCATACGAATTGTGTACGCATCCCGATGCGAAGGGCCGCGCGCTCGCTCAACCTGTCGAATGCCGCAGCGGTCATCATCTACGAGGCGCTTCGTCAAAACGGATTCGCCGGACTTGCTGCGAGCGGTCCGGGTTTACCCAAGGTCTGACCGGCCATTGTTTACAGCGCAACGCCGGTGTGTTACCTTCCGGTTATGAATATCTTCAGGCGACTCGGTTCGCTCCCTCTCTCCCTCGGTGATCTTCCGCCGATACAAATCGGTGAGTCCACTATAGGCCACGGCCGCCCCGCGTTTATCATCGCGGAAATCGGCACGTCCCACGGCGGAGATCTCGACGCCGCCTCCAGGTTGATTGAAGCGGCCGCAGAGGCCGGTGCCGACGGCGCGAAGTTCCAGGCCGTTTTCGCCGATGAGATAGTGCATCCGCTGACAGGCGATGTGAAGCTCCCCGGAGGAGCCACACCGCTGTTTGAAGTGTTCAAGAATCTCGAGCGGGACGCCGGGTTCTATGCGCGGTTGAAACGGATAACCGAGGCTGCCGGGCTCTTTTTCCTCTGTACTCCCTTCGGCTTGAGGAGCGCGGCGATGCTGAGGGACATCGGCGTCGACGCAGTCAAGGTCGCATCACCTGAGATCAATCACATACCGATGCTGCAGGAGATTGCGTCCTGGCGGATACCCGTAGTGCTCTCGACGGGAGTGTCCACAATGGGTGACGTAGAGCTCGCGCTGTCCATCCTGCCTGAAGAAACCGTGGTTCTTCACTGCGTCACTTCGTACCCGGCCCCGGAAGAGGAGTATAACGTATTATGCGTTCCTGTACTGTCGGCAACCTTTGGAAAGCTCACCGGCATATCGGACCACAGCCTCGACCCGTCGTTCATTCCAGCGCTCGCGGTCGCCTACGGGGGATGCGTTGTTGAAAAGCATTTCACCCTTGACAGGGACGGCGGTGGATTGGATGACCCGGTTGCGCTCACACCCCGCCAGTTTCGTGAGATGACGGAAACAGTCCGGGCGGTTGAGACAATGGACGCTGATGAGAGAACGGCGTATCTATGCGACAGGTATTCAAGGCAACGTGTGATGGCGGCCTCCGGCAACGGCGTAAAGAAACTTGCCGCCACCGAACGAAGTAACTATCAAACGACAAATCGATCGATCATGGCCGTGAAAGAGATACCGGAAGGCTCGGTGATAGCGCCCGACGTGGTTGCACTGCTCCGCAGCGAGAAAAATCTGAATCCGGGCCTCCCACCGCAGATGCTTGCCGAGGTAATCGGCAGGATTGCGGCAAGAACGATCCCCGACGGCACGGGGCTAAGCTGGGACGATCTGCTCGCGGTTCCCGAAAAGCAGCGCTGACCGCGCCGTGCACCTGCCTGCCTGCCAGCCAGCTAGCTTCCTCAGCCGGCGGCCGAGAGATAGCTGATAAACTCGGCGGATTTCAACGGTTTTGAGAAGTAGTAACCCTGAATCTTGCTGCAGCCTTCCTTGTGGATAAACTCGAGCTGGTCGTAGTCTTCCACGCCCTCGGCGAGGATATCCATCCCAAGGCTTCTCGCCATCGAGATAACCGCCCGCACAATGCCCTGGTTCTGGTTGTTGGTCACCACATCGTCTATGAATGATTTGTCTATTTTGAGGCTGTCAACCCGCAGATTCTTCAGATAACTCAAAGACGAATACCCGGTACCGAAATCGTCTATCGAGATCCTCATTCCCATCGCCTGAATGGCATCACATTTGCGCCTCGCGTCCTGCGGATCGTCCATCATGCTTGTTTCCGTAATTTCCAGTTGAATGGCGGTTGGATCGATTCCTCTGGTGCGAAGCACACGCTCCAGGTTTTCAATGAGGTAAGGGTCGTAGAATTGCTTGGGAGAAAGGTTTACCGACATATAGAGCCGGTTGGCGGTGTGTTTCTGGAAATCTACCAGATGTTGCGTCGCGTTGTAGAGCACCCAGTTCCCGATTGGGATTATCAGACCGCTTTCTTCCGCCAGGGGAATAAAACGCCCCGGGCTTATCGGTCCCATGAGGGGATGGTTCCACCTGAGAAGGCACTCCGATCCGATGACCTGGCGAACCGTATTTGAGCGGCTCAAAGAGGCTACTTTGATCAGCGGTTGAAAACAGAGCTCGAACTGGGATTCGATTTCTTCGATCGCCTGCTCCTCAAGGGCGCGCAGTATCCCGTTCTTCAGATCGATCCTCTCCATGAGCGCCTCGGCCATTTCGTAGGTGAACATCGCATACGCATAGTTGTTCTTCCTGCACTCCGAGAGCGCTATATCAGCGCTTCGCAGCAGCGTACCCGCGTCCATGCCGTGGTCCGGGTAGACAGCGAAGCCGATGTGGCAGGCCACAGTGATATGATGACCGGGGAACCGGTGGATTTCCGACATTTTTGAAGAAATGCGATCGGCTATGTCGGTACATTCATCCACATTCTGCACTCTGTGAAGGATTACGGCAAACTCGGTGTCCCGCGAATGATATACCTTGCCGCGGCTGCCGATGATGTCCTTTATCCAGTGCGCTATCTTGTAGAGCACCCATTCGCTGACTATCGAGGCCTCCGACTTTTTCAGTAGTTCGAAGGTCTCATCGAGGGCGATAAAGATGATCGCCCTTCTATCGCCCCCGGACAATGTTGCCCGGTCCGAAAACAGATGGCGGCAATCCTTGTACATGTATGCGTGATTCGGAAATCCCGTTTTCTCGTCCAGATACAACCGTTTGAGCAACTCGCGTTCATGATCTTCATGCTCCTGCAGCGTGGCCTCGAGCTGCAAGTTTCTCGTGAGAAGCGCCGCCACTTCACGCCTGCAAGTTGCCAGCATAATTTTGAGCCGTTCTTCCGTCATGTTCAAGCTGTCTCCGTTCAAGGTAACAGGAGCTTGTCATGGAAAGCTTTCTTTCGCAAGCCCGCGCGGGGAGATTGCATATCCGGTACACTATTGCTACTCTGTAGCAGATTTGGATGGAAAGGAGCACCGGAATGGCGGATATATACGGGAAAAAGGTATTCATCCTCAATCCGCAGAGTGTCATCAGAGAAGAAATGCTCCATCTTCTCATCGCCGCGGAATACGAGGTCGCTCTGCTGAGAGATACCCAAAAAGCATTGCGCGCTTTGAGCAAGTACCCTGACGCGATACTTTTCATAAACATAGAGGAAGGGATGAAGGAATCCGAGTGGGAGGCCTTTATCCGCAATATCATGAGAAATGAGAAGACCAGGGAAGTACGGATCGGTATACTCGCGTACAATGCGGATCCGGTTCTGAAGAAAAAGTATCTCATGGATATCGGCGTCCGTTGCGGTTTTGTCACGCTCAAACTCGGGCTGAAAGAGAGTTTCAGGATCATCGTGAAAGCGCTGGAAGCAAATGAAGCCAAGGGAAGGCGCAGATACGTCCGGGCGATTTGCGGGCCTCAAGACCGGGCGATGTTCAACGTGAAATACGCGGGCGAGTTTCTGACCGGCACCATTCTCGATATAAGCTCAGTCGGGATGGCGTGCAGCTTTGACAAGCCGCAGCAACTGAAGCCCGGCATAGAGCTCGATGATATTCAGCTGAAACTACGGGCGGTGCTTTGCAGGGCATCGGGGAAACTCGTCGGGACGGACAAGGAAAAGGAAGAAAGGCTCCTGGTTCTGTTTGGGAATAACATCAGCCCGCGTGAACGCCATAAGATACATCAGTTCGTCTATGAACGTCTCCAGGAGGCGATTGACGCTCTGTGATAGCCGCTCGTCTCATCAACACCGACCGCCCTCTACGCCGCCTGATACCGCTCTTGGGGGTACTCTTCGCCCTGTCGCTTGCGGCAAAAGTGTATTGCGAACCTTTTGAGGCCGCGTATGCCCTCTCCCTCACCGCCGAGAACCTGGGATTTCACGAGGATATATTCTTCGAGGAAAACCGGTTGGCGCTTTCATTTGAAGAAGACCCCTTCGATCTCAATTTCGACTTCTCCTTTATGGGCGGCGGAAGGTACCCGCCGCATACGTCGTACCAGATGGGTCGATACTTCTATCTCAACGACGCCTCGACGCTCGTGTCTCTGAAAAACTGGGACTTTTACGGCGGCTATCTCCCTCACCGCGACGTCGTTCAAACACCCTACTCCATCTATATTTCGTCCCTCGACATACCGGTGCTCAACGCTGGTTTCGTGTATACGCATAACCGGTTTTTCTATGAAACGCGCTGGGTGAGGCTTAACGAGCGTTCAAGCGTGGAATACATCGGCAAGGAGGACGAGACGTACATCGATAGGGGGCTCACCTTCAAAGCCTTTGGGTTTGATTTCGGAAATCTGACCGTAGGCTTCGAAAACTCGTATATGTATCTGGGTCAGGTTTTTGACGCCGAATCCTTCCTCCTCCCCGGCCCGATGTTTGCGCTGGAGATGATACTCGCATCCGGGGGGAGGCCATGGTCCCAGGCGAACAACACGAATGTCCTCATGGGTTTTTTCGCTGA
>JAFGHN010000098.1 GCA_016930115.1 Spirochaetales bacterium
GAACCGTTCACACCTGGCGTCTACTCTTACACACTATCAGAAACGGCGGTGATTGTAAAATCAGCCGATTGAACGCTGGAGATTCCGCATTTGCAGGGGACGGGCCGCCCGGGCCGGCTCTCCTATGGACGTTGTATCATGCCGTAGGTGATAATACTGATCAGCTCTTCGGCGAGTTTTGGCTGGGCGCTCAGCCGCATTAATACATCATCGTTAGATTCGAGCCCCCGTGCAATACATGCAAGAAATATGGCAACAGCCTCGTTTGAAATATCCATCGGTACAAAGCCGAGTTTTCTTCCCTCGTCGAGGAAAGAATAGGTGACCTCATTTTCCAGTTTCAGTTTCAGATTCTTGATTTCATCCATCAAATCGGGCATTTCATAGTAGAGCGTTCCCAGAATCTCTCCGCTGTAGTCTCTTACGGTACGGAACTTATCAAGGACAATCTCATTGAGACGTTCCTGCCAGGGTCTGTCGGAAACGAGGATTTCCCGGTATCCCTCGATCTTGCTTTGCATCATTTCGCGGACTGACGCTTCGATAAGTCCGCGTTTATCGGTGAAATGATTATAAACGGTGACTTTCGAAACGCCCGCTCGATTTGCGACATCGTCGATAGTGGTCTTCTTAAATCCCTGTTTTTTGAACAATTCTTCCGCAGCGCTCAGTATCTGATCGCGCTTTCGCTGTTTTCTTTTGTCATAACCTGTCATGCGTCTACCTAATTGAACTATTTTAACTAAAAATATACAAAAAGTATTGACTTGTCAATGGTTTTGCGCTATTAATTGAGTATACTATTTGTACTGGAAAAGTACAAATTATAAAGGAGTTGAATATGTACGATGCAGTATCAAAACAAAAGGCGTATGAGCATCGCTGGTTGATCCTCCTGGTAATCTCGCTTGGGGTGTTGGCGATCACCCTTGCGAGCTCGATGGTAAACATCGCGCTGCCGACCATCCAGCGCGAGCTGTCTGCGACGATGTCACAGCTACAGTGGATTGTGAACGCATATCTGCTCCTGTTCGCCGGGCTTATGATCCTGATGGGAGCCGTTGCCGACAGGATCGGTCACAGATTGATGTTCGCCCTGGGTTTGACGGTTTTTGCCGGCGCCAACATAGGTTCAATGGCTGCCGCCTCGGCGACCGCGCTCATTATCTGGCGATGCGCGGCCGGGATCGGCGCCGCAATGCTGTTGCCCACCACTCTGGCGATAGTGCGGACGATATTTGCCGATGAGGAGCGGGGCAAGGCTATCGGTATCTGGGCCGGTTTGAATTCGATTGGCATAGCCCTGGGGCCGATAATCGGCGGCGCGCTGGTAGACGGCTTCTCGTGGAACTCGGTGTTTTTCTTCAGCATACCCGTCGCGGCGGTCGCCATTTGTGCGGGAATTGTTCTGTTGCCGAAAGGCAGATCGCGAAATGACAGTCCCCTTGACGTGTTGGGCTCAATTCTTGCCACGGCGGCCATTACCGCACTCGTCTTTGGCCTTATTCGCGGAGGAGATAGAGGCTGGAGCGACGCCGGGGTGATCGCCGCGCTTGCCGGGGGAATCGCCGGTTCGGCAGTTTTTGTGATATGGGAATCCAGGTGTAAGAATCCGATCTTGAACCTCAGATTCTTCAAAAACAGGAACTTTTCCTCCGGAGTCGGCGCCGTTTTTATCATGTCTCTGGCACTTGTGGGCATCTCGTTTACCCTCACGCTCCTCATGCAGTTTGTACGGGGTTATTCGGCGTTACAGACCGGGGTGAGGCTGCTGCCTTTTGCCGGGGGGATATTCATTGGTGCGGGGACCGCGGACAGTCTGGTAAAGCGGTTCGGGAGGAGGACCGTCATAACCACCGGGTTTGCCGGTACAGCATGCACGGCTTTCGGCATTGCTTTCTTCTCAGTCGGGACAGGTTACTGGATACTCGCGCTCGCTTACTTCTTTCTCGGTTTCTTCCTCGGCTATATCGCCGCACCGGCCACCGACGCCATCATGTCGGCCGCGCCGGAGGAACAGGCCGGGGTTGTTTCTTCGACGAATACCGTGGCACGTACCGTTGCCGGCGCGATCGGTGTGGCGCTGCTGGGGGCGATCTTGAGCAGCGTCTATACCTCGAGCTTTCTTGATAACCTCTCATCAGTGGGAGGATTGCCCGATGAACTGAGCAAAGTTGCGTCCGAGTCGGTGGGAGCGGCTGTCGTAATTGCAGAATCGCTCCCGGAAACGATGGGTGCGGCCCTCAAGCAACTTGCGCATGAGAGTTTTATGGACGGGTGGCGCGTGCTTGCCTTTATTTCGTGCGCGGTGAGCCTTCTCGGCGCCGGCATTTCCGCACGGTTCGTCACGCCGGTAGGCAAGAAAACCTGATCAGGGCGATGAGGGCCGCCGCCGCGTGGAACCACGGGTAGTCACTGTGCCCGCCGGGCGGCGGCCAGCGGTACAGGGGCAGTTTCTCTTTCGACGTGTGTTATACAGAGGAGGAGCAGGAAATGAATGCGATACACAAGAGGCGCCGGCAACACTGGACGCAGCCGGCCAGCGGTGCGACATCCGGCGGCCGGATAAATACGGCGCTGGTCATTTCCGGCGGGGGCGCAAAGGGGGCGTTCGCGGTTGGAGTAATCAAGCGGATCTACGAACGGTACCGGGACAGCGGCTGGTTTTCAATTGTTGGCGGGTCATCAACAGGCGCCCTCATCGCTTCCGCCGCGGCCGTTCTCGGCGGCCCCGATCGGCTCGCCCGGGAAGCGCTCGAAACCCTCGTGGAATGTTACACCGAACGCAGAACGTCGGATATACTCAGGAGAAACGGCATACTCGGATATCTGCACAGGCCAAACTACCTGAATGGTTCAGCGCCCCTCAGGAAGCTTCTCTACGAAAAAATGCGGCAGGAGTGGTTCGATTGGCTCCAGTCTGATTCCGCGCCGGCGTGTTACGTGGTGTACACCGATTTCTGCAGCGGCGAGAAAATCGCCGTATCCCCAAGGGATCCCGGGGTGGACCGGGAGCGGTTCATCGAAGCAACCCTCGCCTCGGCGAGCGTTCCGATACTCATGGAGCCGACGTTCATCGACGGAAAGGTATGCTACGACGGCGGGGTGCGGGATGTCCTGCCGATGGAGAGAGCCATCGAGCTCGGGGCAGAAAGAATAGTCCCGATTCTTCTTGATCCAGAAAAAATGGAACACGCCGAAACGGACCTTCGCAGCATGAAGGATGTCGCGTTCAGGACGGTGATGATCTGCATGGACGAGATCGTTCGCAACGACTACCTCCAGGCGGCATATTTGCAGAAGGCCGCTGCCTTTAGAAAAGCGCTCGTTTCAAAACTGGGATATTCAAAACGGAAACGGAGAACGATCGCCGAGTTGTGCGACAGACCTGAGTTCTCCGAATTGTTCGGAAGCAAGACCCGGGTAATTGACATCCTGGAAGGCGTCCGGCCGGATCGGCTTATGACGTACGATATGCTGACATTTGAGCCCGAGTTGATGCGTCAGTGGCTTCAGTGGGGAGAGGCAAAAGCCGATACGGTCTTCACCGCGGATCCCTTCCGGCGTTATTCCAATCCTGAAAACCTGGGATATTCATCGGTATAGAACCCCATATAGAGATTGACCCGGGTGTTCCAGCGAATTGTTCCAACGTTGAAGGCATGCCAGTTTGCCGGATACTTCCCCGTAAAGAGCACCGCCCAGAAAGCAAGGAACACCAATACGCCGGTGGCGATTCCCCTGAATCCAAGGGCGAACCCATGAGGGATCATGACGTAGATGATACCGAATATCGCACGTACAAGCACCAGCAGCCTGCTTACCTTCTCAGGTCGCTCGATCTCAAGCTTCGCTTTATCGCTGGTACCGTTGACCCCGATGGCCGGGTAACCGTCCACAAGGTTTTCTAGCGATGCGGTGAGACGGAGGTACCAATTCTGCACCTTTAACTGGAATGAGAATATTCCCTGCGGGAACCGGCCGGTAAAAAGCACGATCCAGAAAGTTGCAAATGAAAGTATGCCGGACCAAATCAAGACAAAGAAGAGCACAATCATGTGCGGAATTCCGATGTAAAGCCAACCCAATAAAGTCCGCAGCAACAGTTCGGCTCTTGAATACTTGTCCTGCCGTACGATTGTCAGTTTCATATCTCCTCCACGTTCGAATAATCTGCGATCCGCAGTCGATGTGAATTCTAAGCCACGGGATACTGAATATCAAGTCGCTGAAATGCTTTCAGACTCATCGAAAGAAGTAATGAGCATATTCTCATTTAGATCGATTATGAGTACATTATAAATGGATAGAGTGTATCGAATGCTGTCCAAATTCGTCAGTTGAGGAGGAAAAGAATGCCGAGAGGAGACGGTACGGGACCGGCGGGGCAAGGCCCGGGAACAGGCAGAGGTAGAGGCAGAGGCCAGGGGGGACAAGGAGGACAAGGCCGGGCCGGTGGAACTTGTGTATGCCCCAAATGCGGCGCCAGAGCCCCACACGATACCGGAACGCCCTGCTCCCGCACGAAGTGCCCTGAGTGCGGCGCCGAAATGATACGCGGAGAATAAAGATCGCCGGCCCAGGGGCCTGCGTTGCTGCAGGTGTATGTTGCGTTTGGCGCTGAACTCGGTATAATTCGAACAATAACCTGGCGGAGGAGGATCATTATGCAGTGGTTTGCAACCAAACTCATCGGGAGCAAAGTTGAAGCCCTTGACGGGGAGATAGGAGAAATATCGGATCTGTATTTTGATGATGAACGGTGGGTCATACGGTATCTGATCTGCCGCGCCGGCGACTGGACATCGGCTAAATGGGTGCTCATATCGCCGCTGTCAATAACAAGCGTGGATGAAGAACAATCAATGGTTTCGGTCAACCTCACCCGGCAGGCGGTCGCCCAAAGCCCTGACGCTTCGCTGAAACAGCCGGTCTCAAGACGCTTCGAGATTGAGTACTCCAAGTATTACGAGATACCCATCTACTGGGCCGGTAGCGGACTCTGGGGCGGCGCCATGAATCCCGCGGTATTTGCAAAAAGCGTTCTCCCGCCTGAGGAAGAAAAGAAAGCGCTGCAGGGAAATAACGACGAATCACACCTGCGCAGCGTGAACGAGGTTGCGGGATACCGGGTGAAAGCGGAGGACGGCTCTATCGGCCACATAGAAGACTTTCTCATCGACAGCGAAACCTGGGCGATACACCACGTAGCTGTCGATACGAGAAAATGGTTGCGCGGCAAGATCGTAACAATCGCCCCCGCGAGAATAGATGATATCGTCTGGACGGAGTCGACCGTTTATATCCGCATGACAAAAGAAGCGATACAGGAATCCCCTGAGTTGAATTAAGGTCCTTTCCTGCTCGGTCCTGAAAATTGTGTGCGCGCACGATGACGGTCCGTTGAGCGCGAAATTCATTACTTCAAAAGACAGGGGCCGATCTTGTAGAAACCGGCAACAGGGAGTTTCAGTAGGGCAGATCGAAGAACCCACCTTTTGATGGCGCTTCTTGACCTTAGTCTCGTACACAATGGTGGTTTTTCGTATCTGGCGATGTCATAGCGACAGTTTTTCGAGGTGGCCAATAATGAACGGAAGCGGAATAACCTTGTTCAGGCTTTTCGGCTTTGAAGTGAAAATGAATATAACCTGGCTTGTCCTTGCGTTCCTTATAGCATGGTCACTGGCCAGCGGAATCTTTCCGTCGGATTATCAGGGTTTGAGGCAGGCAACCTACTGGATCATGGGCGTGATCTGCACCGTTGGTATATTTCTTTCAATAGTTGTTCATGAGTTTTCACATTCCATGATTGCCAGGAGATTTGCCATACCGATCCGGAGTATCACCCTCATGATATTCGGGGGCGTAGCTGAAATGGATGAGGAGCCACCCAACCCGCGAGCCGAGTTCTACATGTCGATAGCAGGCCCACTCTCGAGTTTCTTTTTGGGCTGTGTCTTTTTCCTCCTTTTTTATGTCTCACGACGTGCCGTCTGGCCACCGGCCGTGACGGGGGTAGTCAGATATCTGCGGGACATCAACTTCATCATCGCGGTTTTCAACCTGGTGCCCGCCTTCCCCCTTGATGGAGGGCGGATCCTCCGGTCGGCCTTGTGGAGGTGGCGGGGCGATCTGAAATGGGCAACCCGGATTTCATCGGCAATCGGCTCGGGATTCGGGATTTTGCTTATCGTTTTCGGTATGTTTACTCTCTTCCGCGGAGCGTGGATAAACGGACTGTGGTGGATCCTTATCGGGTTTTTTGTAAGGAACGCCTCTCGAAGCTCCTATCAGAGAACGCTGATATTCGAGACATTAAAAGGCGAGCCGGTTGCCCGGTTTATGAAGAGCGAAGTCGTCAGCGTAGACCCGGACATCGCGATAGAACGCCTGGTGGAAGATTACGTCTATAAATACCACTACAAGATGCTCCCGGTTGCCCGCGGCCGTGAGCTCATGGGGTGTGTGACCACACGGGATATAAAGAAAGTTCCCCGGGAAGAGTGGGGCGATCACACCGTTCGTGAAATTTATGAGAAATGCAACGGGAACAACAGCATAGGCGCGCAGGAAGATGCCACTGAAGCGCTTCAAAGGATGAACAAGACCGGCAACAGCAGATTACTTGTTACTGAAAACGGTGATCTTGCAGGTATACTGTCATTGAAGGACCTGTTGAAGTTCCTCTCGCTGAAACTCGACCTGGAGGGCGGGGGAAGGCTGGGTTTCTCCATAACCCGTCATGACTGAATGATGCTAAAAATGGTCCGGGCAGAACGGGCGGTAAGCAGTTTGCATCACCCTGTCCCAAACGGCCGTCGCCCCGGGTTCGAGCACATCCAGCAATCCTATCCTTTGGGCGGTTGACGCTTTCAGATAACCAAAAGCCAGTGATGCCAAAGTGCCTACCGGTATCGAAACCTGGGGAGATTTCCGGCTGCGTTTGACGGTTGCCGTACCGCCGGACACCTCCAATTCCCAGCGTCCATGGTTCCATGTGCAGAGCTCATCGGTGATCTCGAAAATTAGCCGGCCTTCTTCCGCATAGCCGCGTTGTGACAAGGCTCGATCCACGTCCACAAGCCGCGCCATAAGGGCCGCGGTTGAACTCTCGGACTCCATCGTCGCCAGAGGCAACGGATCCTTCAATAGATAAAGCAGGGGATCATCTTGCGACACGCTGGGCAAGAAGACGGTATCAACGAGATCCAGAGCTGCTATATACCGCCATACAGCGTGAAACGCCACCATGTCGAGATACACAACTTCTTTGACGGTCACCCGGTGGTCATGGTGGAAGAGCCCGCCCCTAACCGGTTCCATATCGTAGATAAGGTATCCCTTGGGTGTGTCTCCCTCTTTGTAGAGCACCTTTCCCGCGAGCGGTCCCGCTTCCTGGGGATTCAAGGTGATCTTTCGCCACCGGTCCTGCGGGCGGAGCAGGTATCCGGTCCGATCGACGGCAAACCGGTGATAGAGTTCCGCGATCACACCGGCGTCCGGTTCGGTAATCTCGGTGAAGGAGCCCGCAGCGGGTGCCTGTCTGTCAAACTGCAAGTAGCGTTGCTCTATGCGGTAGTTCTGTTGCATCGTGACAAGTTCGTACCCGTAACGTCTGTAGATGGCTACCCGTGACGGCCACAAGACGGCAATCGACTGGTCACCGGCTTCGTGCATCTTGAGGAAATGGTGAGCGACGGTTTTGCCCAAGTACCCCTTCCGCCTGTGCATGGGAAGTGTGCCGACATCTGCAATACCGGCGACCGGCGTGGTTTTCCCGTTGAAGTAGAGGGTAAACGGCAACGAACGGTAGGTGGTTACCATTTTCCCGTTTTCGAAAACACAGAGGGTCTGCTCGGGATGCTCCGGGCTTACCATGCCGCCGGGAATCCCCAGCCCGGTTGCCGACACGTGAGCAAACTCGGCCATTTCATCCGGCGTTGCCGGCCTGATTTCAACGTTCATTGTTACAGTGACCCTCCGGATACGAAAGGGTATACTGGTTATCCGATTCGGATCAACCGGCTATGTCCCGTGGAGGAGATGATATATGGGAACACCAATTACTATAGAAAATATCGAGCAGGTATTGAAAGACAGAGTAGCCGAGCTTCTGGAAGAGCCGGAATATAAAACAGACTTTAATTCCGATGTGTATGCGCTTGATGCGGACGGGAATCCGATTGTCAAAGTCGCCGCAGCCAATGTGTCGCTGGAGTACGATCTCTGGGAAGGTATGCGGAATCCGGCAAGTATCGGCTGCTATCCCGCAGGGATGCCTGAGTTCTGGGAGTATTACGCCCATCGAAGAAAGAGGAATATCGATGAAACGGGACGGTATTCCATATTTCAAATACCAAGGAGCTACGAATCGGCTTCAAAAGAGTATAACCGGGCGGTGATTATTTCGGTTATGCTGCCGTTTTCGCACAACCTCATAAAAACCTATGCGAGGCCGATACTGAAGCGGGGGGAAGCAAAACCCTACGCATTCAAAAAGACCTACGACAAAGTCAACCGGATCATCAACAAGGCGGTCACCAGGGCGGCTGTTGATCTGATGAACGCAGAAAATGTCGTCATCCCGCTGGATGACGACACCGTGAAATCGATCTCCAGAGAGATTATACCGGCCAGCCGTCAAGGCGCCTCCCACGGCCCGTGTAAGGATGTCAATGTGCCGCAGAAAAGCATCGCCGTATTGGTCGGACTCGGCCAGTTAGGGATCTCCAGGATGCTCTTTTGCGATGAGATGTCAGGCGGGGAAATCGTCCGGTACACAGGTCCCCTCAGATCTATTGTCATCTTTGACAAGGATAGGCTCGAAACAGACGGCCGGGGCGGCGTCATCTATCCCACTCAAGCGTGGCGGGAGTTTCTCTTCCGGCTGACCGATTTTACCGATATTGATCCGGAAATCGACAGGTTCAGGTTTTGCTCCTACCTGGGAGAAAATGGCAATGGGTGCAGCCAGTGTGTCCAATACTGTCCCTCCGGGGCGCAGCCGTCCTCGGCGCCGGGTAAAAACGGCAAGTACCCGGAAGAAGTGGCAAAACAATCCTACCGCTTTTTTAACGACAAGCTCCAGTTCGATTTTGCACGGTGCCTTGAAGACAGAGGCCAAATGGCCTCCATGATTCCTGAATGGGCGTGCGCGCGCTGCATAACCATCTGTGCGGCTTCAGGCATACGCAAAGAGTTTCCGGCTGCAAACTACAGACGCAAGACGGCGGAACTGGCGAGCGCTCAATAACCTCTTATTATGGTGCTTGAGAAACGCCTGCCGGCCGCCTATAATCCTTCAAGGAGAAAGACATGCTGAAAGGTATCCATCTTCTCTTGACGTACAAATGCAATTTCGAATGCGATCATTGCTTCCTGTATTCAAGCCCTCGCGCGGAAGGTACCATGACGCTACCGGAGATTCGGAAAGTCCTGGACGACGCGTGTCACATCGACGGCGTGGAGATGATTTTCTTTGAGGGAGGTGAACCTTTTCTCTATTATCCCTCGATGCTCGAAGGGATCAGAATAGCCCGGGATATGGGATTCGACGTCGGAATAGTGACAAACGCTTACGGTGCAATATCCGCAGATGATGCTCAAGTCTGGCTTCGTCCTCTCGCCGAACTGGGAATCGCGAACTTGAGCATCAGTGACGATTCGTTTCATTACGGTGATGACGAAGATAATTCCGCAAAACGGGCGTCGAAAGCGGCCCGACAGCTTGGCATACCAACCTCCACGATTTGCATTCAAAAGCCTTTTGCAGAATCGATGCCCGGCGAGGGGCAGGACAAGGGCACACCGGTTATTGGCGGCGGCGCTCTGTTTAAAGGAAGAGCCGTCGAGAAATTGACCGCCGGGCTTCCGCGCAGACCCTGGTATGAACTCACGCAGTGCCCGCATGAAGACCTGGAATCTCCTTCGAGAGTCCATGTAGACCATTACGGCCATGTGCATATATGCCAGGGTTTGAGCATCGGAAACATGTGGAAACGCCGGCTTTCAAGGCTGGCTCTGGAGTACGATGCCGGCTCGCATCCTATCTGCGGCCCTCTGGCAGACGGCGGCCCCGCCCAATTGGTGAGGCAATATAATCTGGAACACGAGGATGAGTACGTCGATGAATGCCATCTGTGCTTTCTTGCCCGCCGTGCGCTTATCGATCGTTTCCCGGACTACCTTGCTCCAAGGCAGGTCTACGGTCTCGCAGATGAGTGATACCCGTAGGGCAATCGCCAGAGAGATGGCACGCAAGTACATCGATGCCGGTGACCCTCTGGGCTGGTTTGAAGCTCTCTACTCCCTGGCAGGTGGAGACACATCGATAATACCCTGGGCGGATCTGGCACCGAATCCCAATGTTGTGGAGTGGCTCGATAGACAAGGACCGGCTGCTCCAGGTTCAGCGCTCAAAGTCGGATGTGGTCTGGGAGACGATGCCGAGGAGCTGGCGCGGCGCGGTTTCCAGACCACGGCCTTCGATATTTCCGCAACCGCGATCGAGCGGTGCAAGGTGCGTTTCCCCGGCTCAGAGGTTGCGTATCTCGTAGCGGACCTCTTTTCCGCACCAAAAACCTGGGGCGGCAGGTTTGACCTGGTGCTCGAGTCTTACACACTGCAAGTGCTGCCGCCGGGCCTTCGCGCAGCTGCGGTAGAATCCATCGCCGGTTTTGTCGCTCCCGGCGGCACGTTGCTTGTGGTTGCCCGAGGGCGGGAGCCCGAGGATCCCGAAGGAAAGATGCCCTGGCCGCTAATCAGGGAGGAGCTTGAACCTTTCGAGGGCCGGGGTTTGAAACGGATCTCCTTCGAGGATTACATGGATCATGAAGACCCGCCGGCGCGACGGTTCAGAGCGACCTACCGCAAGGTTCACTAAAACGGTCAAATGAGATATAAGACCCGCTATGGCTGACAACCCCATCAAAGCAGAGAGCGATCGTCCAGATAAGAAACCGGAAAAACGGAGTTACTTGTTTCTGTCGACCATTACCGCCTCCCATGGTGTTTTCCATTTCATGTCTCAGAGTTTCTCCGTCATGCTTCCGGCAATCAAGGAGACATTCGGGATAAATCCCGTGCAGGTAGGGGTACTCATTACCATAAGAACACTGGCAAGCGGGCTGGCGTCGGTGCCCGGCGGGATTATTTCCGATTTCTTCCGCCAGCAACGCGGCCGGCTGATGATGGTGTGCATGATCGTCTTCGCACTTGGATGGCTCCTCATCGGCATATCGCCGATATACGCGTTGTTGATTATCGGGATGGTGGCGATAGCCGTGGCCGGTTCGGTCTGGCATCTCCCATCGCTCGCGGAACTGGGGTCGCAGTTCTCGAAAACCCGCGGAACCGCAATGGCCATTCACGGCGCCGGGGGTAGCATCGGCGACATTCTGGGACCGATAATTACCGGTGTCCTGCTGGGTTATCTGTCCTGGCGCGGCATTTTGTCGATCTATTCGATCATACCTTTCGTCATGGCGTTTGTGGTTTTCTGGCTATTGAAAAGCAGCGGCAATGGAAGAAAATCGGGAACAGAGACGACAACAGATACGGAACCCCTAGACTTACGCGTTCAGTTTCAGACTATCAAAGAGATCATGAAAAAGACACACATCTGGCGTATCAATGTCGTCGCCGGACTACGGGGCATGTGTTTCGATATCATTTCCACTTTTTTCCCGCTGTTCATGAAAGACGAACTGGGATTCAGCTCATCCTCAGTGGGTCTGCATTTCGGTTTGCTGTGGGCAATCGGAATAACCGTCAGCCCGCTGATGGGGTATCTGTCCGATCGTTTTGGCAGGAAACGCGTTCTCGTTCCGGCGCTGTTCTACTCCGGATTGATGATAGCCGCTCTGGCGCTATTCGGGAGAGGTACCACCTACACGGTATTGCTGATATTTCTTGGAGTCACCATCAGGAGCGATTACTCAATCCTGACGGCGGCGATTCTGGACATCGCCGGCGACAAAGTCGCGACCACCATGCTCGGTATTCTCTCCTTCACGCGCTTTGTCATGGCCGCTGTTGCTCCGATCATAGCAGGAGCGCTCTATCAGTACGTGGGTATGGCTGCGACGCTGTTCTTTGTCGCGGGACTTTTCGTGATAGCGGCGGTGGTATTCCTGTCCGCAGATCTTGACAAGAAAGTGTGAAATCTTTCCTGCCGGCCACACGGAAGGATGTCAGCAGCGAGATAGAAATTTCTGCACCGCGGCCATGTATTGCTCATAGGCCTCACGGCGTATGTTGTGCCCGGCACCGTTAATTCTCACCACCTCGATGTTGCGATTCCTCGCCGTGAACTCCCGGGCCGCTTCCTCGTCAACGAGAGCGCCTTTCGAAGTATCCGCGGCGATGACCAGCGTCGGGCAGCGAATGGAGTCTACGGTGTTTTTCCAGTCCCAATTGGCGTTGAGGACGTTCATCGCACGCAGGTTGAACTGCTGCTTTGCGACGACCCATGTATCGAGTTCGGTTTCATGCCAGGCAGGGTGTTCCTTCCTGCACCATTCCTTGATCTCCGCCGGTGTCCGTGACTTATGTGCAGTCAGCTCCTTGCGGCGGGCTTCACGCCGTGCCGGATCCGTGAGCTCGAGGGGGCCCGACCGCCAGGGCGGGTCCTCCAGCACGGCGCAAGACACAAGGTCCGGATAGCCGGAGGCGACCGCGGCAGCGGTCGCCGCTCCCATGGAATGGCCCATGATCGCGGTGCCTTTCAAGTCAAGCGCCTCGATCAGCCCTGCAACATCGGCTGCGTGGTCAGCGCTCAAGTAACCCGTTTCCGGCGCATCAGACAGACCATGCCCGCGGGCGTCAACCATGATCAAGTCGTAATCGGCTTCAAGAACCATGGCGACTCGTTTCCAGCACAGACCGTTGTCTGAAAAACCGTGGCAGAGGACGATGCTTGGCTTATCACCGCCTGTTCGAAGGTAATGGATTCGGATAACGTTTGTTTCGACGTATTCTGACGACCAGTTGCTCATCGCGCGCCTCCCTTCCGGTATTTTGATGATAGTGACTCCGTGTCCGGGCTGTCAACGCGGTTGTTGACGACGCGGTACGGCGCTTATATCATGATCTCGATGGAATGTTCGCGCTTTTTCACTCGTATATGTAATGGCTTATGTATCGGCGCGGTAGCCGCGGTCTTGGTCATGCACGCGGGGTGTGCGAGCGTTCAAGAAACCGGTGCGGCTGAATCTGTTAACGGGAAAGTCACCGCACTCCGCGAACGATACAAGGTGCCCGCGATGGCATGGGCCCTTGTCGCGGACGGGGCAGTCGTTGAAATTGGCGCGCAAGGCATGACGCGAGCAGGTGGTATCGATCAGGTCACGGTGAACAGCCGTTTCCATATCGGGTCAAACACAAAGGCGATGACCGCTCTGCTCGCCGGAATCAGCGTAGACAAAGGCGAACTGAAATGGGACACAACGGTGGGCGAGATGCTGCCGCGCGGCGGTTACGATGTATCTGAAGCGTACGCGGCGATAACGCTTCGCCAGCTACTCTCTCATACATCCGGTGTACCTACGCTCATGGACCGGGAGCACTGGCTCGCGCACTTCACATCCGGTGCATCGGGTCCGGTGCAGCGCCGCCGGATGGTCGATGAGGTGTTAGCCCTCCCGCCTGATTTCGACCCGGGTTCAAGATCCAGCTATTCGAATATGGGGGTCGTGGTCGCCGGCGCGATGCTTGAAGTCGCTGCCGGCAGCGACTGGGAAGATCTTATCAAGAGCAGATTATTCGAGCCGCTTGGGCTCGAACGCGCGGGTTTCGGCCCTCCTGCCGCAGACGGCGTTGCGGGTGGGCCGTGGGGCCACGCCCCCGACCCGGTCGACCCGACGAGTGCCGGCGCGGACAATCCTCCGGGCCTCGGCCCGGCGGGCACCGTACATGCGAGCATAGCCGATCTGGCGGCCTATCTCCGCGTGTGGCTTGATGAAGGGAAACCGCTTGTCTCGCGGCAGAGTTATGACGTGATCGTAACGGACGTGCTCGACGGCTTCGCACTCGGCTGGTTCGTCTTCAGAACCGGGGATGGGCTGGTACTTACCCACGACGGTTCAAATACGATGTTCTATTCCTCGATATATTTGCTGCCGGAGAAGGATATCGGCGTCGTTGTCACCGCGAATTCCGGCGGCGCCGAAAAAGCGGTTCATGAGCTTACACAATACCTCCTTGAACGCGCGCTTCGCCAATGAAATACAGGAGAAGAATCGATGAGCGGAGAACGAGAACAAAGAATCAACGAGTATATTCAACGCGATCGGTATGCGCGATTCCTTGGGGCGGAAGTGGAAATCCTCAAGCCCGGTCATAGCCGCGTCACACTGGCCGTGACCGACGAAATGGTGAATTTTCACGGTTTCACCCACGGCGGCGTCATTTTTTCACTGGCGGATATTGCCTTTGGCGCCGCCAGCAATTCCCACGGGCAGACCGCGGTGGCCCTGAACGTCGGTATCAACTTCTTGAAAGCGACAACGTCCGGTGACCGGCTGATCGCCCAAGCCGAGGAACAATCCGCAACGGGCCCGGTGGCGCTTTACGACATCACGATCCGTGACGCCGCGACGGGAGTCCTCGTCGCAAAGAGCGAGAATCTGGTATACCGGAAAAAGGAATGGTTTGTGCCCGAGAGCGAATAGGCGCATTCAGCGGGCGGTATATCGATGGAGAAACGCGCACAAGGGAGGAGGAAAGAGTATGGAAGATTACAGTGTTGACGTGGCAAAAATTGAGGCTCGCGGGACCGGCTGGGGGCGTATCAGGCCGGAATACCTGCTCCAGGTTCCCAAAGGAGTGGAACACTCTTTCTCAAAGATTTCCAAGGAGCCGGTGAAGGCTATCGTTATTCATTTCGGGTGATATGGTTCGTAATATTTGATTCGGCTTGACACCTGATTTTTGATGTGCAAAAATTAATTTTTGTTGTCTCGAGCTTATTGTTCACATAAAGGGAGGAGGAACGGGCAAAAAACTGAGAAAAAGGAGGTGATCGGCGAACTAAGCGCAAGAGAATGAACTGCGGCAGTACGGATGTCGAATCCATACGCAGTCATTTGAAAAAACTGAGAACCATATTGCGTAGGGGGAAGAATTATGCAATCCAGGAAAGTCTGTATTATGATACTGACCTTCATGTTCGTGGCGGGATTTATCCTTGCTGAAGGCAAGCCGGAGCAGGAGAGCGCTGCCGGCGCGAAAGTGGGGCCCCAGTACGGCGGGACGATCACCTATTTTAATTCCCGGTTTACAGGAGACCCCCCGAGCCCGGACCCGACCCTGAGCCAATTCAATTCACTCCCGTTTCTCCTGCATATCCAGGAGCCGTTGTTCTTAGGCGACATGGAGAAGTACGGACCACGGGGCAGCGGCGTCAGCAAATTCCAGTACCGGGGATATCTGAACCCGGATTTGATAAGGGGCAATTTGGTAGATAATTGGGAAGTTACTTACGAAAAGATCACTCTACATGTACGGCCCGGAATTTATTGGCAGGGAACGAACATGGTGAAAAAAGTGATGGAAAACCGTGAGCTTGTCGCCGAGGATATTGCCTTTGATATTTTGGAATTCTGGAAAGAGTGTCCCTGGGGAGCGCGATTCAACGGAATCTTGAAAGACGTCTATGCCAAAGACAAATACACCGTGATTGTCGAGCTGGAGACATACTCGCGCCTGGCTCTCTACTACTTTGGCCTTGAGGACCGTTCCATGTATGCTCCGCCCGAAATGAAAGCCGCGGGCGCAGGCAAATGGGAAAATCAGGTGGGCACGGGCCCATGGGTATTCGAGGAGTATGAAGTCGGTTCTCACATGAGCTTCCGCCCGAACGATATTTACTGGGCCAAGGCGACAATTGACGGCAAGCAGTACAAGATGCCGTTTGCAGACCGGATTGTATGCCCCATCATCCCGGACGAGGCCACCCAGGTTGCTGCGTTGCGGACCGGAAGGATCGACCTGCACCAACGGCCTCCGGCACCGCAGTGGGACATCATCGACAAGACGGCCCCCGGTATCAAGTATGCCTCGTACAGTGTCTCGGTATATATGGTGGAACCTCAGATGACCTGGGCCCCCCTGGATAATGTCGCAGTGCGGCGTGCTCTGATGGTCGGGACGGATCTGCGCGCTTTCGCCATACTCCAGTACTCGGAGGATACGCCGATCGATGTTTGGCCAAATTACTATTTGGACCCGACGGTATACGTTCCATTGAAGGATCGACCGCAAGACATTCAGATCCTGTATAAATATGATACGGCGCTGGCGAAGAAGATGCTGGCTGACGCCGGCTATCCCAACGGTTTGGAAATACCGCTCACTATTCAGCCCGGGGCGCAGTACCAGGATATGTCGTCGCTGCTTCAAGATCAGTGGGCCAAGATTGGCGTCAAGGTCAATATAAGCACCGTAGATGCTACAACCTTGAGTAAGATGCAGTATTCCGCCAATTATCCGGGTATTGCCTTTTCAGGCACCGAGATGTGTGACCCGCTCAATACCCTCTTGAGCCAATGTCACACCAAATCGATAGGGACGTGGTCCAACCGGAATTCCTATTCAAACCCCAAAGTTGACGAGCTGCTCGATAAGGCGGCCGCATCGCTCGATCCGGTCGAAGTGGCGAACCTGTGCAAACAGGCCGGAGAGATCATAGACCGCGAGGTTGAATGCATACCGCTTTACGGTGAGGTTTGGAGGCACTATTGGTGGCCGTGGCTGCAGAACTACTACGGCGAATTGACCATCGGTGACGAAGGGCCGGGTCAACTCATGGCTTACACGTGGGTCGATCAGGACCTAAAGAAATCTATGGGATTTTAGAGACCGACATGCCGGTCGCTGAGAGAATCGACAGTACGGCGGCCGGTAAAGGGGAGGTGGAGATGAATCTTCACCTCCCCTTTGGTATTACAGGAATAGAATTGCGAGGCAGCGCGGGGCGAGCGAAAACCTCGCCATGCGGTTTGTGATAGCCGACTGATAGAGAGGTCATGCGTACATATATAATTAAGAGACTATTATTCGCTCTGCCTACGCTGATTGTGGTCAGTTTTATAGTGTTCTGGTTGGCGCGTCTCCTTCCGGGCGACTACATAGACGTATTGGAATCCGCAAGTACCGGTGATGTGCGGATAGACAGGGCGATGGTTGAAAAGAATCTGGGTCTCGATGCGCCGGCGATTGTCCAATATGCGCGTTGGATGGGGTTTGCACCTCAGCCGGGCGGTGGTTTCAAAGGCCTTTTCCAGGGCAACTTTGGCACTTCCTGGTGGAGAGGAGACACGGTGGCCAAGATGATCGGCAAAAGCTGGCCGATAACAATAGAGCTTGGTGTCCTAGGTTTGATCATTTCTCAGCTGATAGCCTTGCCGATAGGCGTATATTCAGCGTTGCGGCAGGACAAGATCGGTGATTACCTCGGCCGCAGCTTTGCCATATTAGCCATCTCACTCCCCAGTTTCTGGGTAGGGTCGATGGTGATAATTTTCCCATCAATATGGTGGGGTTACATGCCGCCCATCATGCATATTCGTTTCATCGAGGATCCGATCGGCAATCTAAAAATGTTCGTCGCGCCGGCCGCGATTCTCGGCATGGCCATGTGCGGGCTCACAATGAGGATGACACGGACGATGATGCTGGAGGTTTTAAGACAGGATTATGTCAGGACGGCCTGGGCGAAAGGTCTTCGCGAGCGGGTGATCATTGTGCGGCACGCCTTAAAAAATGCATTGATGCCTGTCATGACGGTCGTCGGTATCCAGGTTCCTATTCTTGTCGGAGGCATGGTTATTATTGAAGAGATATTCAACCTGTCCGGGATGGGCCGGCTCACGATAGGTGCTCTCCTAAACAGAGATGAGCCGTTGACGAGCGGTTTGGTCATGGTTTTTTCAGTCGCCCTGGTATTCATAAACCTGGCAATTGACCTTGCATATAGCTTCCTCGACCCGACGATCCGCTACGAATAAAGGAGTGATTGCTTGATAGATACCGCGATGGAGCACGCAGGCGAAACAAAGAAGCATCTTTTTTTTGTGGATATCTTGAGACGGCTGGTCAAAGAAAAACCCTTGGGCACGGTGGGTGGGATCATAACCGTGCTTTTGTTGCTCGTGGGTATTTTTGCCGACTTGATATCGCCGTACGGCATGAATGAAACCGACATCTCAAGCCGGCTCATGCCACCGTCCGCCCAGCACTTGCTCGGTACGGACAACGTGGGCCGGGACATAACGTCCCGCGTCATATACGGCGCTCGCGTTTCAGTAATCGTGGGGTTATCCGCCGCTTCTCTCGCCACCGTCGTCTCGTTGGTCATCGGCATGTTATCAGGATATTTTGGCGGTAAGTTCGACATAATAACGCAGCGATTCGTCGATATTTTTCAGTGTATACCACACCTGTTACTTCTTATGATCATAGTCACTATCATCGGCGCGGGTATGTGGCAGATCATCCTTGCCATGGGCTTGGCAACAGGTATCGTTGGTTCAAGAATAATAAGAAGCGCCGTAATGGGTGTCAAAGAGTACGTGAGGGCGGCAGAATCAATCGGCTGCTCAACAGCCAGAGTTTTGCTCCGGCATATTCTCCCTAATATCGCGGCCCCAACAATCATTCTTTTCACGACGCGGGTGCCGGCGATGATCTTGACAGAGGCAAGCCTCAGTTTCCTCGGCTTCGGCATCCCGCCACCCACTCCCACATGGGGAGGTATGCTTGGCGGCAGCGGCCGTGTTTACATGTTCCACGCGCCCTGGATGGTTGTATGGCCCGGGCTCGCGCTCGCTCTTGTAATATACGGAGTAAATATGTTCGGCGACGCGCTGAGGGATCTACTGGATCCTCGGCTGCGGGGCGGCGCGGGACGTTACGGGCTGGCATCGCAAAAAGTGAGAAAGAAATATCGGGAAGCGGGTTAGGCGATTTGGCGTTACTTGCGGTCCCAGGGAATAAACGGGTGTTTTTCCGCTAACTTCTCATTCAGCTCTATTCCAAGCCCCGGTCTTTCCGGGGGAATGATATAGCCTTTCTCCCAAATGATCGGTTCTTTGAGGATTTCCGCATGAAAACCAGACCAGTCGTTGATCCCTTCCTGCATGAGGAAGTTGGGAATGGTCATATCGATCTGGACGTTGGCCGCCGCCGCCACCGGGCCGCAGTGCATCCATGGCGCCATTTGCGCGTAAAACGCTTCCGCTATGCCGGCTATCTTTTTCATCTCCGTTATCCCGTTCAAGCCCGTGTGTGCCTGGACGATCTGGACCGCCTGCGACTGCAATAACCGCAGGAAATCGTGCTTTGTGGACAGCCGCTCGCCCGTCGCTATCGGGATTGAGGTGTGCTGCGCGACTCTCGCCATCTCTTCGACATTCTCGGGTGACACGGGTTCCTCGAACCACTGAGGGCTGTACGGCTCGATCACCTTGGCAAATCGTATGGCGCTATGCGTATTCAGCTGGCCGTGGGTCCCCATTAGGATATCGGCCTTGTCCTCAACGGCGTCGCGGATGTTCTTGAGCACGGCATCGGTATAACGGAGCTCTTTCAACGTGACTTCCCGAGGTCCGGGGGCTATCGGCGGAATCGGGTCAAGCTTCAGTGCCGTGAAACCCCGTTCGACCATCGCAGCGGCGGACTCGCCAGCTTTTTCGGGCGAGTCTGGCGGCCGCCACGGATTGTCCACGCAGGAGATGTAAGAATACGCGCGCAGTTTTTCACGTATTTTGCCGCCCAACAAATTGTAAATCGGCTGATTCAGCGCCTTTCCGACGATGTCCCAGCACGCCATCTCGAAAGCGGAGATGACCTGCGTCGTGACGATTTCCGGGTGGCGAAAAAAATGGTCGCCGCCGTAGAGCGTTTCCCACAGTTTTTCTGTGTTGAAGGGATTGGTTCCGATGACGTACGGTCCCGCCAATTCCTCAATCAATCTGACAATCGTATGTTCTCTGTGCCAGGCAAAATTGCATTCGCCGATACCGTCGATTCCTTCGTCGGTGTTGAGTTTGAGAAATACCCAGTTCCGACCGCCCCAGTGCGGGGCCGGATTACCGACGACGAACGTTTTGACTCCTGTTATTTTCATTAACTCCTCCTCTATCGGAACAGCCCCGCATTCGACCTGCGGGTGATTATCAATCGGTATATTTCTTCAGAACCTTTTCGTCGATTTCGAGACCCAAACCGGGGCCTTCCGGGGGAATGATGTATCCGTTACTGAAAATGATCGGGTTCTTGAAGAGCTCCTGATGCAGCTGCCCGCCGTTGTACTCCTGGGCCAGGAAATTGGGCGAGCAAGTATCGAGCTGCACGGCCGCCGCTGCGGATATCGGGCCGCAAGCCATGTGAGGCGCAATCATCGCATAGTGAGCTTCGGCCATACCGGCGATCTTTTTTGATTCCAGAATTCCTCCGCATTGCCCGACGTCCATCTGAAGAATTTGCGCCGCCTGTTTCTTGAGCAGCTCGGCAAACTCATACTTGGTGACCTTGCGTTCGCCGGCGGCTATCGGGATACTGGTGTGTGCGGCGACCCTCGCCATTTCATCGACGTTTTCGGGAGCGACCGGCTCCTCGAACCAGAAGGGCTGGAACTCCTCCAGAGCATGCGCCACGCGTATGGCGCTGTAGGTGGTGAGCTGCCCGTGGGTGCCGATACCGACTTCCAGTTTGTCGCCGACGGCGTTACGAATGCTCTTGAAGATCCTCACGGCCTTGTTGATTTCCTCTAAAGGGATATCTCTTGGTATCGGATATTCCGGCATGAAGGGATCGAGCTTACATGCCTTGTTTCCCTGCTCGAGAAGCGTCACCGCGATTTCTCCCGCCTTTTCCGGATCTTCGCGGAAACCGCTTGGCATGTAGGCGTATGCCTTCAGCTTCTCGTGGTGACGGCCCCCGAGAAGATTGTAGATCGGCTGGTTGACCGCCTTTCCGATGACGTCCCAGCACGCCATCTCGATGGCGCTCAGAGCCGGAGTCGAATCCAGGCTGGGATGCCGGTAATCATGCCCGATTGAGAAGATCCGTTGCCATAATTTTTCCACGTCGAAGGGGCTGGAGCCGATTACGTGTTCCTGTGAGAACTCTTCAATCAGCTTTATTTGCGATCTGAGATTCTTGGCGCCGGGACCGGTTACTCTTTCGCCGATTCCCACGATTCCTTCGTCTGTAATGAGGCGGATCCAAAGCCATTCTTTTCCGCCTCTATACGGTGGTATGTTCTTTACTACGACGGTTTTCACATCGGTGATTTTCATTTTTTTCTCCTCCCCGAATATTTCTTCTTCGATTTGTAGATCGATATTATCGCGCGCCCTCTATATTGTTTTGATGGAGTCGAGCACAAGAGATGACGGATAAATGCACAGAAGATAACGTGTAATGAAATGTAGCGGTTGTAGTCGCCCCGCAGTCAAATCAGCACCATCCCGTACTCGATTCTGCGCTTCTGTAATTTACCGCAGCTGCATTTCAAGACTCTAAATCAGCGCCGGTCTCCTGTCAATGAAGCGCTTTCGGCTGCTAACGGGCGTCTCCCGGCGCCGGGATCCGGAAATGGTGCGCAGCGTTCATCACGCAGCGCCGGACTTTCGTTCCTTCCCGGCGGGCGGCCGGCCGGAGTCGGGGGAAGGTGTTACGGTAGTCAGTGATGCGGCAAGCTTCATTTTCAAGCCCAACGAACCGACCGCCCGGAGGACTTCTGCCCGCATCGCAGACCGGTTGCCGGTCGACAGCGCGCTTATTCTAACGCCGTATTCGGCCATGACCGGAGGACGATGCTCCGGTTCGCGGAGGTCCGCCGCCCTGTCCTTGGCCCCCGGCATGTGCCTGCATCCGGCGAAATGAGACAGCCCGTTCTTTTGGGATGACGCGGAAAAACCAAACGCGCGGCATATGAGCGGGCGTGCGTCGTATATCGAGCAATGGTAGGCTCCCTCCGGTTCGTAGAAAACGCACGCCTGCTGGAGCGCTACGGCCGTCAAACGGTCAATCAAAGCCGGCGCCTCTATTATGAGGTGAACAGCGACATAGGTCGCCTCTATATCGGTGATATCCGGTTCAAAATTCTCGCAACAGGTCCCGCAACCTTTCGGGCAGGACAGATTGACCTGCCGGGCGAAGGCCGCGGTACGGCGGTCGAGATCGGCATAGATCTCCTCTAACTCATGAAACAAGTGGTGCGCTGGGGTGTAATGATTCATCCGGCGGATAATGAACTATTAGTTTTCCTTTGTAAAGGTCCACTGCGGCGCGACTCCCGCGAGGCTTGACTGCGGAGCTCTTCCAGTTGGGCTGTTGAATCGCGTTGATGTTATCGACTGTGCATCCGCCCCCGAAGGGTGATCACAGCTTGGCCGCAACACCCCCGTCGACGTTGATCATCTCGCCGTTGATGAACCGAGATTCGTCGCAGGAGAGGAAGAGCGCCAAATTTGCCACGTCTTCCGGGTAACCCCTCCCGGGAAGGAGCTGCGCCCAGGCGAACATTTTTTCCGACACGTGGTGGCCGCCGTCCGGATCGTTTATGGTGCCGCGGGTCGCGCCGGGTGTCATGATCTGACCCGGGCGGATGCAGTTGACCCGGATGTTGTGTTCGCCGCCTCGTCCCGCCATGTACCGGGTCAAACCTTCGATCCCGGATTTTGACGCAATGTAAGAAGCGGAAGGAGCGCCGAACTCATTGAACATTCTTGGGCTGAAGCCGCGCTGCGCCGCAAGGGACGACATGTTCACCACCGCACCGCCGCCGGCTTTCACCAGGTGCGGCCACACTGCCTGGCTCATGGCAAAAGTGCCGATGAGATTGATGCCTATTGTACGTGCAAATACTTCGACAGGTTCATCGGGAAAATGCTGGCGCGAGCCCCCGCCGGCATTATTGAAAAGCGTGTTTATTCGGCCGTAGATACCGGCTGCCTGCTCGACGCACTTGAGCACCGCGTCGGTATCGCTTATGTCGCAGGGGATGAAGTGGGCTTCTCCTCCCTCTTTCTTGATCGCCTCCGCGACCTGGTGACCTTCCTTTTCCCGGCGAGCCATAAGTATGACCCTGGCACCTTCCTTCGCAAACAAGCGCCCGGTAGCCGCGCCGATGCCGCTGTTACCTCCGGTGATTATCGCCACTTTGTCCTTCAGCCGTTCACCCATAACCTTCACCTCGTGTATCGGTTTGTCGGGGACATCATAGCCGATATTCTGTATATCGTCATGCCCGTCGGCCCTCACTGCCACATCCCGAACGGCGCCCGCGAGCGTCGCACCGGAGGTGGAGGTTTTTGTTCTGATCGTATACGATACCTTTCTAACCAGCAGCAGCGGTGGAAGGAGGGAGCAGTCAGTGCCACATAATGATATTTGCTACATGGATGCGGCCGAAATAGTCGCCGGTATCGTCGCCGGCAAGATGTCGGCAAAAGAAGTCATGGAAGCTCACATAGCACAGATCGAACGGATCAACCCGAAGGTGAACGCGATCGTCACTTTTTTGCCCGACGAAGCCATGAAAGCGGCGGAGGAGGCCGATCGGGCGAGAGCCAGGGGCGCAAAGTCTGGCCCTCTTTTCGGGATTCCAATCGCCCATAAGGACCTAGTGGATACCAAAGGCATCAGAACAACGAAAGGTTCTCCGATCTTCAAGGACAACATCCCGGATAAAGACGCCTTGATCGTGGAGCGCCTCAAAGCCGCCGGTGCGATCACTATCGGTAAGACCAACACGCCGGAATTTGGGGCGGGCTCCCAGACGTATAACGAAGTTTTCGGCAGGACTTTGAACCCGTACGACCTGAGCAAAACCTGCGGCGGGTCGAGCGGCGGCGCGGCTGTGGCCCTTGCCTGCGGCATGATGCCGCTCGCCGACGGCAGCGATCACGGGGGCAGCCTTCGCAATCCCGCCGGCTTCTGCAATGTTGTCGGTTTCCGCACTTCTCCCGGCCGCGTGCCGACACTGCCGGCGTCAACGCTTCTGTATCCTTTCCTCGTTCAGGGGCCGATGGCGCGAAGCGTGGGTGATGTCGCGCTTATGCTCAGCGCGATAGCCGGGCCTGATCAGCGGGTGCCGCTCTCCATCGACGAGCCGGGAAGCGTTTTCCTTCGATCGCTTGAGCGCGATTTCCGCGGCACCCGGATCGCCTGGAGCCGCGATCTTGGCGCGTTTCCGGTTGACCCGCGCGTAACTTCAGTCATCGAAGCTCACAAAGGCGTGTTCAAAGATCTCGGCTGCCGGGTCGTCGACGGCGAGCCGGATCTGACCGATGCCGATGAGATATTCAAAGTCTGGCGCGCCTGGCACGTGGAGATGTCCATGGGAACGTTGCTCGATACCCATCGTGACCAGATCAAGGACACGGTAATCTGGAACGCCGAAATGGGGCGGAAGCTGACCGGGCCGGAAATCGGCCGGGCCGAGATAAAGAGATCCAGGCTCTATGAGCGGCTCATGGCATTCATGGAGGAGCATGAATTTCTTGTTCTCCCGGCAACCCAGGTTCCCCCATTTGATGTGACCCAGCAGTACGTAACGGAGATAAACGGTATCAAGATGGAAAGTTACATCGATTGGATGAAATCGTGTTACTACATTTCGGTTACCTGTCTCCCGGCCATCTCGGTCCCGTGCGGCTTTACCCCGGACGGACTTCCCGTGGGGGTTCAAATTGTCGGCAGACCCAGGGATGAACTCGGTGTTCTCCAGCTTGCCCGCGCGTTTGAAAAGGAAACGCAGACCGGGAAGAGGCGCCCGCCTGTGATAGAATCGGCGTGATATGCGGGGCCGGCGCGAATGGCAGCCTGGCAGCTCAAACCGGCTGGGCAGCCGGGTCCGTCGCCGGCCCGCCGAGTCGACTTAACCCGGGACCCTGAGGTCCTCCACGAGGCACGTCTCCAGCGCTTCGAGAAAAGCATCCAGGTCCGCGTCGTTCATGACCGAGGAAATACAGCCGGTTCCGCGCGGCGCGATCACGATACCCCGGTTCATCAGCGCGAGCGCAAGCGCGGTCACGGCCTTACGGTCGCTCCGGGCGACGGAACGATAGTCGACGATCGGCTCATCGGTGAAGTGAATGTTGAACAACGAGCCCACGCCAACCATCTGCGCCTTGACGGCGATCTGTCTGAAGAGTGCGTTTGCGCGGGTGCGCAAGCTCTCTCCCAGGGTGTCGATATGCATCTGGACTTCCGTGGTGATGGCGCCGTACCCGGCGACCCCGGCGGCGCAGCAGATCGCCGCGCCGTTGAAGGTCCCGCTCTGCGGAATGGGCGGTGATCCCTTTGTAGGGTCGAGAAGCCTCATCAGCTCCTCTCTCCCGCCGAAAGCCGCCATCGGGAA
>JAFGHN010000099.1 GCA_016930115.1 Spirochaetales bacterium
CGCCTCGAGCGAGTCATATCCGGGATTGTAACGGCAGAAGTTGGCGGAAAGTTCCCGGCGTATCACCAACTCTTCGATGAAGGCGGCCGCGCCCGGGGAGAGCGCTTCCGTTCGGAATTGCCCGGGCAGAGCCGCACTGAAGGGGCGCCTGCCTTCCTTGCCTTCGTGATCGAGGAGCTTCAGGACAACGGTCAGCGGCGAAAGCTGGCCGAAATGAAGATAGGGGCTCAAGTGTGACTGGATGTCTTTCGAAGGATCATTCCTGAGCGAGTCGTACACCGCCAGCTTCTCAGAAAGAAAACCATCGAGCCGTTCGCCTGCTTCAAGCTCTCCGCCGCGGATCCAGCCGGCAGGCTTCACCGACAGATCCACGCCTTTCGCTTTCAGGAACGTTGCAATTCCCTCGTCATCGAGCCCAGTCATGTCGATACGCCGCCCGGCGGAGGGGACCTGCGGCGGCGCCATCTCACCGGTTTGTGTCGCCCGCGCCGCGGACCGCGTCACCGCCCGCGGCCGGCTGGTCGGCGCCCGCTCTACCGGCACGAGGAACTCGAGGATCCGACGGTGGATCTTCTTCCGTATGGTCGCCGCGGCGTACTCTTCTTTGGGAGACACCGCTTCGACCGGAACGACGACATCGGATTCAACCTGCAGCAACGGGCAGGAAAGCGATGCGGCCGCGGCAGCGCGCCACTCGCGTAGGACCCTGAGGTACCCCGCGTCGGTTATCACGAGGGCTGCTCGTGATCCGGCCGCCGCGGCGCCTTGCCCGGGATCCGCCGTCTCTACGAAGAACGGGATACCTCTCTCTGCGAGCGCGACGGCTACATCTTTCAACCCTTGAAACATGAAATGATAGTGTCTTAAGTTGGCATCGGGAAAGGCAGTCGTAAAACCGAACCACACAGCAAGCGGGAGGCGGAGTTCCGCGGCCCGCGCGGCCGCGTATTCAAGAGCGTGGTTGTCTACGGTCCGCTGTGACTGCTGCATCCAGTAGAGGACGTACGCCCCTTTCTCATTCAGGGAGCGTTCGTTGAGCTTCGTGATCCGTTCAGGGTGGATCACAAGAACACTCGAGGGCAATGCTTATCGTCCATATTCCGATAGTACTATACCCGCCGATATTGCTCTATGAGGCGCTGCGGGAGCGGCAACGTTCTCCGGTGCTGTGGCGAGGCCGTCCGGCAGCCTTTGAACTGCGCACATAACGTGCTACCTTCGTAGTGATCCGAATCACTAAACGACCTTTATGCACGCAAGTAAAGAGGTGCTCAGGATGTCCGATTTCGACGGGATTACGACCCGCAAAGGTGATGACGGCGAATCGGGGCTTCTCGGCGGCCCGCGGATGAAAAAAAGCGAGCCTGTCTTCTCCGCCCTTGGGGACGTGGATGAGCTGTCTTCAGTAATCGGTCTTGCAAAGGCGTCGATTGCCCAACTGTATCCTGCACAGCAAAACGTGGCCGACCTTCTCACCTCGATACAGTCGGACCTGGTTCGCGTCGGAACAGAAATCGCGGTGCCGCGCGGGATGGTGCAAAAAAAGGACGGTGGAATTTCGGCCGCCGACATCGACAGGCTCGAGACGCTCGAGAGGCGGTATTTAAAAGAGGTCGAAATGCCTGAAAGCTTTGTTTTTCCCGGCGCGAGTGTCGCCGGCGCCTGGGTCGATCTAGCCAGAGCGGTGTGCCGCAGGGCGGAAAGAGCTCTTGTATCGTATATCTCGGAGCGCCAGGTGAGCCATCTCGGCCGCTGTCTTGTGTATCTGAACCGCCTGTCGGATCTTCTCTACATCCTCGCCCGCTGGCTCGAACAATAGGAGGGAAAGCACCAATGGACACCGTGGGATTCATCGGCGCAGGCAATATGGCCGAAGCATTCATCAAGGGAATTATCGCGTCGGGCATGCAGAAGCCTGAAACAATCATCGCCGCGGATATCCGGCCGGAAAGACTCGAATTTCTCGAAAGGAAGTACGGCATCAAGACTACAACCGACAACGTCGAGCTGGTGTCCGCCTCCTCAACGGTATTCTTGAGCGTAAAGCCGCAGATCATGGCGGCGGTGGCGGAAGGCATCGCGGGCGCGTTGAAAGACGACGCGCTGGTCATATCGATCGCCGCGGGAATAACCACGGATTTCCTTGCGGCAAAGCTGGGAGAAGTCCCGATCATACGCGTCATGCCGAATACGCCCGCCATGGCGGGTGAAGGTATGAGCGCCATCTATAACCGTAACGCCGGCGACGAGGCTTTGCAACGGGCCGAAAAGCTGCTCGGCGCGGTGGGCAAAACTGTCGTTGTCGAAAATGAGGACATCATCGACGCCGTCACCGCCGTAAGCGGCTCGGGGCCGGCCTATTTCTTCCTGCTGATGGAAGAGATGACGGCGGCGGCGATTGCGCTGGGAATCGATGAAGAATCCGCGAAATTGCTCGTTTGCCAGACCGCAAAGGGAGCGGGAACGCTTGCGATGATTGCCCGGGAAAACAACGAAAGTCCTGAAGTGCTCAGGAAAAAAGTGACGTCGCCGGGAGGTACGACAGCGGCTGCCCTTGCAGTTTTTCAGGAAAAAGGCTTTGGCGCGATGGTGACGGAAGCGGTCAAACGGGCAAGAGATAGAAGCAAAGAGTTGTCGGCAGGCGCGTAACGGGACCGGCGTAACGGGATCGACGTAACCGGATCAGCTTGTTTGTGAAAATCCGATCGGCTATAGTAACTGGATAGTGGTTACCATACCCGGACCGGTCCACAGAGTGCTTTTTATCCTGCTTTTCTGCGGTTTGTCGGCAATCCGTCTCTTCTTCAAAGTGCGTTATCACGCGATGAACCTGAAACCTGTTTCCAGAACCGAAGGAATTGCACCCGGGGTCGTCAGGATCGTTCTCGGCCTGCCGCTGCTTTTCGCCACCATGGTCACCTGCTTCTTTCCGGACTTATTCACGTGGATGCATGTGCAGGTTCCCGCGGCCTTGAGCATCGCAAGCTTCGTCATGGGACTCCTGATACTCACGGGGCTGGTGTACGTCCATCTCTATCTTGGAGATTCCTTCAAGACCACCATTGAAGCGGCTGACCAACAAACCCGGCTTGTTACTACCGGTCCCTACAGGTACGTGCGCCACCCGATGTATGCGCTTTACTTCGCGCTGTTTCTCTCGGCGTTTGGCGTGTCGGGTAATTGGATCGCCGGGTTGTCCGGAACGCTGATCATCGCTTCGCTTATGATCTTGAGAGTCCCAAAGGAAGAGCGGCTGCTCATCGATCATCACGGCAAAGCGTATGGTGACTACGCAGCTGCAACGCCGCGGTTCCTGCCCTTCGTAAGGGAAATCCGGCAGCGGATGTACAGGAACGGTTCTCTACGGAGGTAGTCTATGGCACAAGAGGAAAAGAAGCGGTCCGAGTTCACACGGAGGGTGATAGAAGTGATATCGTCGATCCCTTTCGGCCGGGTGACAACCTATGGCGCGGTTGCGGCGGCGGCGGGAAATCCTCGCGGCGCCCGGGTGGTCGTTTGGGTCCTTAACTCATCATCGGAACGTGAAAACCTTCCCTGGCACCGGGTCATCAACAGCAAGGGCGGGATATCACTCAAGCCGGGCTACGGGTTTGAGCTGCAGAAACAACTGCTGGAATCCGAACATATCGCGGTGAGCAACGAAGGATATATCGATTTGGGAAAATACCTCTGGAGGTCTACGGCCAGATAAACAAGGCTGCCGCTACAGCCAGCCGGGATACCGGGCCTTTCCCCGGGCCGCATCTTCGCCGGTGTAGCACTTTATATCCACAACCGGCGTACCATCGAAGGCGTCTGTAGCGCCTATCTGGAGGCGAAGCCCGTCAATCGATAGCAGTTCACAGGTCGCCAGGCCGATCGGATTCGGCCGTACCGGTGAACGTGTTGCAAATACGCCGGTAAGCGGATTCTGCATGTCGCGCCGCGGATGGACCTGAAGGATCGCCCTCTTCTCCGGCGTGTCGTTTTTGTCGAGCCAGTACATCACGACGATGTGGGAAAACCCTTCGATTCCCAGAAGACCCTCTGCGTACCGTTCATCGACTACGATGTAGTTGCCATTTTCTGTTCTTTCAATATGTCCGATGGCGGTTAGTTCCATGAGAGACAAGCATAACGAGCGGCTCTCCGGGATGCAAGGCGCACACCTCGGGCGCCTCACGCCAAGGCGCCACCTGCGGCCGTTGCTCCGCCCCGTAAAACGTGGCAGTGTGTGGTATGACCACCCGCCACTCCGTCATCTTCGGTGACGCGCGAAACCTGTCCATGATAGACGCCGCTTCGGTGGATCTCGTGGTGACATCTCCGCCCTACCCGATGATCGAGATGTGGGATCACTGCTTCACCGGTATGAATCCGGATATTAGCGGCGCTTTGGAGAAGCAAGACGGGCGTACGGCTTTCAATCTCATGCACGCCGAGCTCGACAAGGTGTGGCGGGAAGCTTCACGCGTTTTGAAAAAAGGCGGTATTGCGTGCGTCAATATCGGCGACGCGACGCGGACAATCGGCGAGGTATTCAGGCTCTATTCAAACCACTCAAGAATCACCCAGACGTTCTTTGATCTGGACCTTGATGTGCTTCCCGTCATTCTCTGGCGAAAACAAACAAACGCGCCAAACAAATTCATGGGTTCAGGTATGTTGCCGGCAGGAGCGTACGTCACCCTGGAGCACGAATATATCCTGATATTCAGGAAAGGCGGAAAACGCAGCTTTTCGGGCGACGACGATAAGCTCATCCGCCGGCGCAGCGCATTCTTCTGGGAAGAGCGAAACACCTGGTATTCCGATGTGTGGGATTTCAAGGGAGTCCGCCAGGCGTTGAACGCGGAAGACGTACGTAGCCGGAGCGGCGCGTTTCCGGCTGAGCTCGCGTACAGGCTCATCTGCATGTATTCGGTGTACGGCGACACAGTTCTCGACCCGTTTCTCGGCACCGGCACGACGATGCTCGCCGCGGCGGCGACCGGGCGACACTGCGTTGGCGTCGAAAGTGACCGTAGCTTTGAGCCGGTTATTGAGGAGACGATGCGGGGGGCAACGGCATACTCCTCGGAAGCGGCGAGAGAAAGGCTGCGCAGACATATCGCGTTTGTCGAGAAACACACGGCGCAGAAGGGAGAGATGAAGCACTTCAATAACGGCCATGGTTTCCCGGTTGTCACCGCGCAGGAAACGGATCTCGAGTTGCTCCAAACAAAAGAGTTGGCGCGGTCGGCCGCCAGCGAATATACGGCGACTTACGTTCCTGCCCGGCTGACTGGTGAACAGCAGACGCTGAAGTTTTAGCCGGCTGAGGCACATGGTTCACGGGGGCATGAAAGGCGTACCGGGCGTCGACGGAGGGAACATCGCGGCGCACGTCAGGTACGCGCTCTCTCTAGCGAACCTTGCGTACAAAGGTGAGAACGCCTGCGCCGATGCGGACTGGCCCGGAAGCTGGCCTGCCGGCGGTCCTGACAAGACGGAGTGGCGGGAGCTTCTCGACGGGTTGCACAGTGTGTTTACATTACTCGAACAAAACGTCGCATCGGTACGGGAATGGAACGAAATACCGATGCTGACCGGAACCATCGCTCTCATCGCCCACGGCGCCTGGCACCTGGGCGCGGTACG
>JAFGHN010000100.1 GCA_016930115.1 Spirochaetales bacterium
AGCCCGGATGAGGAAAAATCCTCCGAAGAGCCTGCACAAGAGACCCCGCTCGAAGAAGATACGGACGAATAATCTCACGCTCCTTGAGCAAGGAGCGTGAGACACTACCGGTGATTACCTACAAGTCTGCTTCCGCTTTCCAGAGTCCGTGAAGATTACACGATTCGACAATTTGCACCTTGCCTTCAGTGTTCTTCAGATGAAAAATGACCGCAGGATTCGTCTGGGGGGTTAGATATGTCCGCGCGCGGTATTCGTGATCGACATAACAATCGATGAACTGGATATAATGCTCGGGGGTCATCGGGTGAAGCGTTTCCCCGATGCGAACGATAATATCGATGCAGTCGTTTTCGGGAACAAGACCGCAGACCTTATTCACCTTGATTGACGGGATGTGTTTGACCGCTCCCTCTTTGCTCTTTTCAGCGGACTCTACAAAGATGTTGTCTTTCCGTTCGAAAGAGCTCTTTGGTGCACCGCAGACCGGACACTTGGCAGGCGCTTCATTGAAAGCGACATGACCGCAGCCTTTACATACATAAATACTCATTTTTTCCTCCGTGAGATGGGTGTTATTCGATAACATACTAATACAGACTAATTTGGTCAAAAAAATAAGCGCTACATCCGAATGGAAGGACTCTATCCGTAAAAGCCCGCGGCACAGCGAGAAAGCAGTAAGGTTCAGGGTGCTTTCTCAGTATCCTTCGGCACCCCCGGGGGCGCCTGTCAGCACCGCTTCAGTCCCGCTGATGCCGAGTCTCGAGCAGCCCTGGTCGAGGTAAGCAACGGCGGTTTCCCAGGTCTTTATTCCTCCCGCCGCCTTCACCTTCATCTCTTTGCCGACGGTGCGGTACATGATCTCGACGGCTTCAGGTGTTGCCGGACCGTCGCCGAAACCGGTCGAGGTCTTTACGTAGTCCGCTCCGGCGTCTCGGGCGATGATGCAGGCCTTTTCGATCTCGTCATTCTCGAGATAACAAATTTCGAGAATGACCTTTACCGGTACGCCTTTCGGCTTTGCCTGGGCAACCACTGCCTCGATATCTCTTTTGACGAGATCAAAATCACCGCTTTTGAACTTGCCGATATTCATGACCATATCGATCTCTTGCGCACCATCTTCTATTGCAAGCTTCGCTTCCAGGGCCTTGACCTCAGCCCTGCTGTGTCCGTTTGGAAACCCGACGACAACAGCAATCCCCACGCCGGAGCCTTTGAGCTCCTTCCTTGCGAGGGGTGTGTCCGTCGGCCTGACGCACACCGTTGCTGTGTGGTACTTGCGTCCGATCCTGCAGGCTTCAACGACATCCGCATCTGTGAATTGCTGTTTCAGGACCGCGTGGTCTATCGTGGCGGCTACCTGTTCTCGTGTTCGCATATCATGTCTCCTCTGGAAAGATGCACATTATCTCTCTACCACCGAAATTTCCGCACGCACCGTTTCGCCGGGCGTTGATGAAAAAATCACCAGTTCCCATGTGCCGGGATGGGGAGGATTCATCAGAAAAGGAAACGATTGAACCAAACCTCCGTGGGATTCGTACGGTCTATCCTGGATAAACAGATGATAGTTGGGGTTGTCAAGCAGGTATACGATGGCCGGCTTATCAAGTACCAACTTGACGATCTGTTTTTCATTGAGGTGAAGCGACTTGTGGAGATGGGTTACCGGCATGTCTCTTTCTCCAAGCTTATCACAGATCCGGCAATTGCAATACCGGACCGGCGCGTGCCGGTTGCCGCCCCACGCAGCGACCGGCTATACTCATCGCCTATGATCGTCATTCCGTCAATTGACATACTGAATGGTTCTTGCGTCAGGCTGTACCAGGGCGATTACGAAAAAGTGACCGGCTACGGAGACGCCCCTGAGAAGGTAGCCGCCGGATTTCAGGAAGCCGGCGCCCCGCGGCTTCACGTGGTCGATCTGGACGCCGCGCGCGGCGGCGGGAACAACCGGGATACCGTGCGCAATATCAGACGAGAGTTCGGCGGGGTCATCGAGGTTGGCGGGGGAATACGCGAGCCGGGCGATGTGGAAGAGCTGCTCGACGCCGGCGCCGACCGGCTGATAGTGGGGACGGTGCTTGCGCGAGATCCGGACAAGGTTGCCGGATGGGTCGGTTCCTTCGGCCGCGTTTTTATCGCCGGTATCGACGCCCGGGGCGGTGTGGTGAAAGTGTCGGGCTGGGAGAAAGACTCGGGGCTTACCGCTCTCAAGCTGGCAAAAAAAGCAAGAGAAATCGGGATGGTGAGTATCGTCTATACAAACATCGAGCGGGACGGAACGCTTTCAGGGCCGGATGTGACAGGCTCTGCCGCTGTTGGCGATTCTGCGCAGCTCCCGGTGATCGTCTCCGGCGGGGTCGGCGGGATGGATGATCTGGAGCGGATTTATGATTTCCGGTCAGATTCGATAGTGGGCGTCATAACCGGAAAAGCGGTGTACGAAGGCCTTATCGATGTGAAGGCGGCGCTTGCGCGCTTTGCCGACAGCGGTGAGAAGCTGACGGTGGGCTCATGGTAGCGAGCGCAGGCCACATGATAAGAATGTGATAAAGGGCGAACCGTCGCATGACGGCGGCCCGGCTTGCAGGAACGCGCCGCTAAAATTGTCCCGCCACCAGATCGCCAACCTCGCTTGTGGAATAACCCATCTTCCCGGCAGACATGCTTTTCAGTTTTGTCGCGGTCACTTTTGAGACGGCGTTTTCAATCGCTTTTGCGGCCTCGATTTCGCCAAGGGTCTCCAGCATCATGGCGCCGGCACAGATTGCGGCGAGCGGGTTGATCACGTTTTGGCCGGTGTACTTGGGAGCCGAACCGCCGATCGGTTCAAACATGCTCACCCCTTCCGGATTGATATTGCCGCCGGCGGCAATCCCCATACCGCCCTGGGTCATGGCGCCCAAATCGGTGATGATGTCGCCGAACATATTGCCGGTAACCAGGACGTCGAACCATTCCGGGCTCTTTACCATCCACATGCAGGTTGCGTCTACGTGGTAATATTCGCGTTTGACATCGGGATACTCCGCCTTGCCAATTTCATGAAAAGCCCGCTCCCACAGATCATACACATAGGTCAGGACGTTCGTCTTGCCGACAAGGCCGAGGGTGTTGGCCTCACCTTTGCCCTGGGATTTCTTTCCAAACTTTCTCGCATACTCAAAGGAGTACCTGAGGGCGCGCTCGACCTGAAACCGGCTGTACACCATGTTCTGCACCGCCACTTCCTGCGCTGTTCCCTTCATCGATGTGCCGCCGATACCGGTGTAAATCCCGCCGGTGTTCTCGCGCACCACAACATAGTCGATTTCTTTCGGGCCTTTGTCCTTCAGCGGGCTTTCGACGCCGGGATACAATTTTACAGGCCGCAAGTTGATATACTGATCGAGCTCGAATCTGAGTTTGAGCAGAATTCCGGTCTCCAGGATGCCGGGTTTGACGTCCGGGTGGCCTATCGCGCCAAGATAGATCGCGTCGAAGGTCTTGAGCTCATCCGCGGCGCCCGCGGGCAATACTTCGCCGGTCCGCAAGTAGCGGTCTCCGCCGTAATCAAACTCGGTCAGTTCGAGCTTGTAATTGAACTTTGACGCCGCGGCGTTCAGTACTTTCAGGCCTTCGCGTACGACCTCCGGCCCCGTCCCGTCTCCGGGCATGACTGCGATATTGTAACTCTTGCTCATGGGAAAACTCCGTGTATCGGTAATTTCAGAGAATGAGACGGATCATAGGAATTATCCGGCGCATGGTCAAGGCAGTTTCGAGAAGAGCGTCTGCGCGTCGTTGAGTTGGCCCAGTGCGGCCTGGAGGATAACGTCGGCATGATTCTTCGCGTTCTGTGAATCGGCAATCACCGCCAGGATGTAATGCCACAGCGCAAGCTCGATCCCTTTCGTTCCCATGACAAGCACGACACCCGCGGTTTTGTACTCCGGCGGCGGTTCGGTGGTCGCCATCAGGACCATGACCGGATCGAATTTCTTACGGATAGCGTTCGCCTGTTGTACGACTTCCTGTGGCGTCAAATTCTGAGCATTATTTCGAAACTGCACTGTTTCGGCAGCCCAGCTCCTTACGTCCTCAAGCACTTGACGTAGCTGCTGCGCTGAAATCGGTTTGTACTCATCCGTATCCTGAGCACAGAGAGCCAAAGGCGCAGCAAGGCTGCCCGCGACAAGAATCAGAACGATAAGAACATTCTTTCCGGCCATTATGAACACTCCTCTCGCCCGCGCGCCGCACGCGTGCACGCCCGTGGCGAAATTGACAGTGGAATCTATGTGGAAGGCTTTGCGCCGTTCAACATCGCGTTGATAGACTCCGCCGCTTTGCGGCCTTCACCCATAGCCAGTATAACGGTTGCCGCTCCAAGCACGATATCACCCCCGGCGTACACGCGGTCCATCGAAGTTTTTCCGCTTTCATCGGTCACGATATTGCCCCATTTGTTTGTATCGATTTCCGGTGTGGAACCGGTGAGGAGCGGATTGGAATCGTTCCCGATAGCGACGATCACCGTATCGACCTCAACTTCGTATTCGCTCCCCTTGATAGGGACCGGCCGTCTGCGCCCTGATTCGTCCGGCTCACCGAGCTCATACCTGAGCACCTCGATCCGCCGCACCCTCTGTTCGTTATCGCCAAGAATCCTTTTCGGGTTTCGGAGGAGGTGGAAGATGACACCTTCCTCCTTTGCGTGCTCGACCTCCTCCGCACGGGCGGGCATTTCGACTTCGGTCCTCCGGTAGATCAGATGCACTTCTTGGGCACCAAGCCTCAAAGCCGTGCGCGCTGCGTCCATCGCAACATTACCGCCGCCGAGGACAGCCACTTTCGTCGATCTGTAAATGGGGGTGGCGGCGTGCTCGCTGTCGTAGGCCTTCATCAGGTTCGACCGAGTCAAGTATTCGTTCGCTGAAAAGACGCCTATCAGGTTCTCTCCCTCGATGTGCATGAACCGCGGAAGCCCCGCCCCTGTTCCGATAAATGCCGCGTCAAAACCGTCGTTGCTCAAGAGGTCCTTGAGCTGTCTTGTTCTTCCCACGAGGAAATTCGTGTGCACTTTCACACCCATTTTGCGGAGCGCGTCGATTTCTCCTTCAACGATGGCCTTTGGAAGCCTGAACTCCGGGATGCCGTAGACCATAACACCACCGGTCTTGTGAAATGCTTCAAAGATCTCCACCTCATGGCCCGCTCTGCGCAGGTCGGCTGCGGCGGTGATGCCCGCCGGGCCGCTGCCGATGACCGCAACCTTTTTCCCCGACGGCGCCGCGATTTCCGGCGTGGCGGCTGCGCCCTTGCTCCGCTCGTAATCAGCAACGAAACGCTCTATCCGCCCGATTGACACGGCCTTTCCCACGTCCTTGAGCGACCGGCCGACGGTGCAGGTTTCCTGGCACTGGCTTTCCTGAGGGCAGACGCGGCCGCAGATCGACGGGAGCAGGCTCGACTGTTTTATGATGCTGATCGATTTCTCGAAATCGCCTTCGGCCGCCGCTTTTATAAAACCGCGTATATCTATTTTCACCGGGCAGCCTTTGACGCAGGGCGCGTTCTTGCACTGAAGACACCGCATCGCTTCCACCCGGCATTGCTCTTCCGTATAACCGGTCGCGACTTCCTGCATGTTTGTAATCCG
>JAFGHN010000101.1 GCA_016930115.1 Spirochaetales bacterium
AAATATTTGCAGCACGTCCAAAGCCTCGGCCAATCCCGCGGAGTTGCCATCGGTATGATAAAAGCGAACGGCAGCGTACATCAGGAAATCAAGCGGGTCACAGAGGAACACGATATTGACTTGCTCGTTATGGGCAAGATATCGAGAATCCGCAGTAGAAGGGATGAGATATACGACGAGGCCGAAAGGGCGATGCGAAGCGTCAGCTGCTCGGTCCTCATCGTGAAAGATGAGGACCGTATCTGGGATCTCTTTGAAAGACAATAGGGGGAGTTGATGGCATTAATCGACCTGGTCACACCTGAAGTAGTCAAGGTACCGCTCGTTGCGAAAACCAAAATGGGCGTGCTGGAGGAACTTACGGAGCTTCTGGTAAAGGCGAATAAAGTTGACGAACCGGGGCCCGTTCTCAACGCCCTCCTTCAACGGGAGAGCCTTGGAAGCACGGGTCTTGAAAAGGGAATAGCGGTCCCGCACTGCAAGACACCCCATGTCAAGACTCTCACGCTCGCTATCGGAATCTCTCCGGAAGGAATCGATTTCGACGCCATGGACGGGGCTTCCTCAAACTTGTTTTTTTGCATGCTCGCACCGCCGGATCAGTCGGGACCTCATATAGAGGCGCTTTCCGAAATCGCCCGGCTCACGCAGTCCCAATCTTTCTGTAGATTGCTCAAAGGCTCCCAATCTCCGGAGGAAGTGGTGGAACTGTTCCGTGATTGAATGAACCCAATCAGCGCCGCGTGATTTTTTATGGAACTCTTCGAACAGGCCGGTAATACCGAAGGCCAGCCCCTGGCCTACAGAATGCGCCCGAGAACAATCGATGAGTTTTTCGGGCAGGATCATATCGTCGGTCCCGGTCGCCTCTTGCGGCGCATGATTCAGGCCGACCAACTTTCCTCCATCATATTTTACGGGCCGCCGGGTACCGGGAAAACGACCCTTGCGAGAGTCATTGCAAACACAACATCGAGCGCTTTCGTGACAATGAATGCGGTCCTTTCCGGGGTAAAGGATCTCAGAAAAGCCATAGAGGAAGCGAAAGAGCGGAAATCCCTCCGGGGCAGACGTACCATTCTCTTTGTCGATGAGGTGCACCGGTGGAACAAGGCTCAGCAGGACGCGCTGCTCCCCTGGGTAGAAAACGGTACCGTTGTGTTGGTTGGCGCGACAACGCAAAATCCCTATTTTGAAGTGATATCCGCTCTGGTGAGCAGGAGCCGCATTTTCCAGCTGAAACCTCTTGGCCAGGGCGAGCTGAGGCACGTCGCGAAAGCGGCCCTCGCAGACCCCCAGAGAGGGTACGGCGGCTACAACGTGCATATCGATGAGAACGCCCTCGAGCATCTCATTGCTGTTGCCGGAGGCGACGCACGGAGCCTCCTGAACGCCCTGGAACTCGCGGTGGAAACGACACCGCCTCGGTTCCCGCCTGCCGCGAAAGGAGAAGAGATCAGGATCACCCTCGAGATCGCCGAGGAAAGCATACAGCGAAAAGCTCTGCTGTACGACAAAGAAGGGGACTATCACTTCGATACGATAAGCGCGTTCATCAAATCGCTCCGCGGCTCGGATCCCGATGCCGCGTTCTACTGGATGGCGCGGATGGTCCATTCAGGCGAAGATCCGCATTTCATCTTCAGGCGGATGCTCATTCTCGCTGCGGAGGATGTAGGGCTCGCCGACCCGCAAGCCCTCGCGGTGGTGGAAGCCGCCGCGGCCGCCTTCGACAGGGTGGGGATGCCCGAGGGGCGGTTCCACTTGGCGCAGGCCGCCCTCTACCTGGCGACGGCGCCAAAGTCGAACACCACGCTCGGTTTTTTTGACGCCCTTGATGCGGTGCAGAAAGAGACCACCGGAGAAATCCCCTCTCATCTGAAAGATCCGAGCCGTGACAAAGACGGCTTCGGCCACGGGGAAGGGTATCTCTATCCCCATGCCTACAGAGACCACTGGATTGCCCAAGCTTACCTGCCTGACAACCTTCGCGGCAGGATCTTTTACAACCCGTCGGAGTCCGGTTACGAAGGGAAAGTGCGCGAAACGATTCAGAGAAGGAGGGAAGCCCAGCTCGCCGCGTGGGATTCCGGTGCGCAGGAAGAGATCCTCACCTACTCTCCCGCAGACAAGGGGCGTGATCGTTGGCTCGCAAGAATCTCTTCTACAAAAAGCGAGGTCCTGGCAGAGATACGCGATACCCTGTTTACCCGGATACAGCTCCAGCGGCACAACCGGGTGCTGGTGCTCAAGGCAGACAACGGGCTGCTGCTCTGGGAAGCTTTGCGGGCGGTCCCGGAAGGCGGTGTCTGGGGCATAGTCGACAAGGCTTCCTCAAAAGAGATACTCGAACATGTCTGTGCGGCCATTCCTGAATCGGAGCGTCCGATCCTCCTGGCAGGCGGGCTCCCTTCCGCTCTGGCCGAGCTTTCCGCCGGCCGTGTACGTTTTGAAACGCTCATCGGGACGAACGTATTCCTGAGAGAACCCCGGCGAGGCCGGGTCATCGAACAAGCCGGAGAGCTCCTTGCGCCGGGGGGCGTTCTGGCACTTGCCGAGACTGTCCCACGGCACGGCCAGCGTCTTTCCGGTTACCTGGAGGACTCTGCTGCCGATGCGGCGCTGCTCGGCCGGTTCAAGACCGCGGAAGAAGCGGTGTACTCGGGGCGGGAGAAGGCGGTGGGGGCCGGGGCTCACGATGCCATGGCGGCGGGCGCCGCCGGTGCCGCGAGCCTCACCGACTGGGACGAACAGGATCTCGCCGCGCAGATCGAAGCCTCGGGCTTCCGGTCCGTTACGGTCGAGCTCCGGTACTTCGAAGAATCCCGCGTTATTACCGAAAAGGATATTCAAAACTGGTTTGACGCCGCCGCCGGTTCTTATTACGGCCTCACCATGGCCCAGTATCTTGAAACCGGTGAAATCGATGCAATAACCGCTCTACTTGCCGCGACACTGGCAGGTAAGCCGCTCCGTTGGAAAAAACCGGTGGCCTTCCTCACCGCCAGACGCTGAGACCTCTACTTTACGACTTGCCACCGGTGCATTGGTGACATATTGGAGAACCCGGCGGTAAAGCCGCGCCCACGGTA
>JAFGHN010000102.1 GCA_016930115.1 Spirochaetales bacterium
ATACGGCGGCAACGGGATGACCTGCGACGCTAACCACGTCACCGCTCCGCACCCGGAGGGGTTGGGAGCGGTGAGAGCGATGAATGCCGCGCTCAAGGCTGCGAATGTGACCCCCGAACAGGTCGATTACATCAATGCCCATGGCACCTCTACCCCGCTGAACGACCCTATCGAAACCAAGGCCATCAAGAAAGTGTTCGGAGAACACGCCTACAAAGTCAAAATTTCTTCGACAAAGAGCATGACGGGTCACTGTGTCGGCGGTAGCGGAGGCATCGAGGCCATCGTATGTATACTCGCGATGCGTGACGGCTATTTCCCCGCTACCATCAATCTTGACGAACCTGACCCGGAGTGTGACCTCGACTATGTGCCGAATGTAGGGCAAAGCGGGGAAATCAAGATCACTTTGTCCAATTCACTCGGTTTCGGCGGGCATAACGGGGTTGTGATATTCAAAAAGCTGGAGGAATAATCATGACTCGAAAGATGAAGAAAAGGTTGATTCGAACCGTTCTCGTTTGTCTGGCGATGGTATCGCTGGCAGTCTTTTCCGGTTGCCAGAGTCTGGCCGGCACCGTCGGCATCGCCACAGAGCAGTATGTTGACGAAAAGGTGGCTGAGGCCGAAAGCCGGCTCACTTCCCGGATCGACGCATACGCGGCCACGGCGGACAAGCTGGAGGAATTGATCGGTTCCGTTGAGAACACGGTTCGAACAACCGATGAGCTCAAGCAGCTTGCAATTGTACTCGAAGAAAGGTTGAATAATCTTCCGGAAGAAACAATCAGACAGCTCGTTGACGTGCTCCAGCAGTACCTGGACGAGAAGTAACCCTACCGGAAGCGTTCGGTTCCGGACGTGAAATACAGGCATGCCCTTTGGGACGAGGCGAGCTTACATTCTTGGCTTACTGATCATAGCCGCGGCGATCGCAGCGCTCGGTACCGGCGCGGCGGCCGGTGTATTCGTTGCCCGTACCAGAAACATCCAGCGCACCCTCGCAGTGGGAGAATATACCCCGGCGCTTCCTTCGCTTATTCTTGACCGCAGGGGAAAGCTCATCACCCGTTTTTTTTCTGAAGAAAAGCGGGAGATACTCGCCCTTGACGACATTTCTCCCCATCTTGTCCACGCAGCTCTGGCCAAAGAAGACAGGAATTTCTACGGGCATATCGGTTTCAGCCTGAAGGGAATCCTTCGCGCGGCCTGGAATATCTTTACCGGTAACTATTTTTCCGGTGGAAGCACGATATCGCAACAGGTTGCCGGGTCTCTCTATCAAGACCGCGAGGTGAAGACTGTCGGCCGTAAGCTCAAAGAGCTTTTCTGGTCTCTTCAGCTTGAAAAGAGCCGGTCAAAGGACGAAATTCTCGAGGTTTACCTGAACAATTCCAGTTTTGGTCACGGTACCTACGGGGTAGAGGCGGCGTGTCAGTTCTATTTCGGCCATTCGGCGCGGGAGGTGACTCCGGCAGAGGCAGCGATGCTGGTTACCCAGCTTGCGAGGATCAATTCCATGATCCACAATCCAAACCGGGCAAAGATCATTCAACGCGCGACCCTCGATTCCATGGTCGAGCTCTCCTTCATTACCCGGCGGCAGGCCGATGACTCCTTCGACGAGTTCTGGCGTTCCTACGATGCCACCCGGTCGAACCTGAGTACGGCGTACACCGAACGTTACGACGAAGCGCCCTATTTCAGTGAGCTTGTCAGACAGCTCTTTGAAAAAGAGTTTTACGGACCTTCCGATCTCTACAGAGACGGCTACTTGATCCACACAACCCTCGACCTCGATTATCAGCGAACCGCCGAGGCGTTGCTGGAAGAGGCGAGAGAACAGCTGGAGGCCACATACCGGGAGACGCAAATTCGGGCGATCGCTTTTGCCGAGGAGACGGTGTTGCCGGTGGTGGAGATGCTCTCATACCTGTTTTCGGAATCGGGTCTTGGTATGGAGCAAGAGCGGAAGAAGCGGGACGCCATGATGAGTTTTTCCGAATATCTCGAAGAGCCGCTCGAGGCGATTGCCCTCGCCTTTGGAACGGATGAGATCAGGCGGGCGATATCGGTATCAAGACAGCTGGAGGCCAACGAAGCCCAGCGTGAAGAGGTGGAAAGCGCACTGGTCACGATCGAGAATGAAACCGGCCGCATTCTGGCGATGGTTGGCGGCAGTGACTTCACCACCCGCAAGTTCAACCTCGCCACCGATGCTCTGCTCTCGCCGGGTTCTGCGGTGAAACCGCTGTATTACGCATCGGCTGTCGAAAACGGCACTATTACACCTGCCACGATGATCTACGACTCCCCGGCGGTTTTTGTCTCCGATTTCAATCCGCCCTATGCGCCCAGGAATTTCCTGGGGTATTGGAGCGGTCCGGTGTCTGCCCGGGAGGCCCTGGCAAACTCGATGAATATCCCGTCGCTGAAAGTACTCGAGGCGATGGGGCTCGAAGCCGGAATCAGCAGTATCGCCGAATTCCTCGGACGGGAGGACGTTGCTGCCGATCGTACCGTCTTTCCCAGGGCGTATCACATCGGCCTTGGCACCATCGGCGTTTCTCCGCTCGAGTTGGCCTCTGCCTACATGGTTTTTCCCCGGCAAGGGTTGAGGATCGAACCCTTCGCGATTCGTTACATTGAAGACAGGTACGGAGTGGTGATCCTGGATAATGAGCGGAAATTCCTCCAGGAGTCGGCAAAGCTCCAGCGGATTATCACGCCGCAAGCGGCCTCTGTTATGACCGATATGCTGACTACCACGCTGACCGACGGGACCCTTGCCAGGCGCGTGGCTGAAGCGGGAGGTCTCCCGGACGTGGAGATGGCCGCAAAAACAGGCACAACCGAAAACTGGTCCGACGCGTGGGCCGTCGGTTTTTCCCCCTACGTGACAACCGCGGTCTGGTTTGGGTTTGTGATACCCGGGAACTCGTTAGGGCGATATCAGACGGGAGCCCTGGCTGCGGGACCTGTCTGGATCAGTTACATGAAGGAAATCCACAGGAATCTGCCGCGTCGAAAGTTCACGCAACCGGAATCCGGTCTCATTACGAGAAAAGTATGCAGTATTTCAGGGATGTTGCCCACCAAAGATTGCCCTGAGGTTGTTGATGAAGTGTTTATCATCGGAACGGAGCCGGAGGAGCTCTGTACCTATCATCCAAGAAAGAACGACATGGATGACGCAACACTGCGGAAGCTTCATGAGCGTCTCGGTTTGAGCGATCGCACCCACCTGGAAACCTTGAT